>JANLFJ010000038.1 GCA_024655825.1 Peptococcaceae bacterium
AGGCTTTCAGGCGAAGAGGCTATCAAGCGGATATCGGACCGGTCATCGATGACGACCCGGACGATGTTCATTATAAACTCTTCAGGGCGGTTAACGAGGGATACGGTTTAATTATCACAACGGGCGGAGTGGGGGCCGAAGACAAGGACCATACCGTCGAGGGTGTTTTACGGCTTGATCCTGCTGCGGCTACTCCCTGGGTCATCAAGTATCAGATCGGCACCGGGCGTCATTGCAAGGAAGGCGTACGCATAGCCGTGGGCCAAAAGAATGAATCATTGATAATTGCCCTGCCTGGACCAAACGATGAAGTCAGAACAGCGCTGGAAGTTATATTGAATTTTAATGAACTTCCCGGCCAGCCGGGCAAATACGCGCTTGCGGAAAAAATCGCCGAAGCTTTGCGCGAGAAGCTTAAAGCTGGCAGCGCGACTGCCCGTTTTGCTCATCATCAACATGATGTATAGGCCGGCTAAAAATGTAATCATCATGATTTATAAAACCGAATAAAACCTGAATTTTGAGGAGGGAGGCCGAAAATGCTTAGAATAACCAAAAAGGCCGTCATTGATTTGGATAAGTGCAACGGCTGCAGGACATGCTATCGTGTTTGTCCCACATTTGCGATTAGCATGGAAAATAAAAAGCCGGTGATTGACTATGCCAAATGTTACGGCTGCGCCAATTGCCATCAAAGATGCCCGCAATACGCGGTCAACATGGAACCGCTTGAGGAGCCTGTCGAGATCGGAATGGATGTCAACCGGTTTGATCAAGACAAAATATGGGATATCTGCATTAAGGCGAAATACAGCCCGGATATGATTGTGTGCATTTGCAGCAATACACGGGCCGGTGAAGTGGCAGCCGCTATTCTGGATGGAGCAAGGACGCCGGCGGAAGTAACGTTGAAAACAGGCGCCGGGGTCGGTTGCAAGATAGCTTGCCCCCGGCCGATCTATCGGTTGTTGCAAGCCGCCGGCATTGAACCGCCCGATCCTGTTGATGGCTACCAATGGCGCGGGCCCACAGCGACCTTATGGAACCTCAACCCTGAAGTGATAGAGAAATATGGGAGCAGGTATTTCTTTGAAGAGGACAGGAAATTCCTGGATGACATTCTTGAGGCCAAACTGAGAGAGAGGGATAAAAATGCCCAGACCGACGCTTAAACCTTTGGAGCCGAGGGTTTCACAATATGGCATTGCGCCGCATGAACTGAAAAAGAGGGCTTGTGAGCTGCCGGGAATGACATCGCTTCTTGTCAAAGAATTATTCCCTGAAATACCCGATCCCATCTATACGGGAACTGAACTTGAAGTGATCCGGGAAGAAGTCAGGAAGTCTCTCCAGAACATAGATTTCTCCAGAATCAAACCCGGAGACAGCGTAAACATCTTGACATCGCACCACGGGTTTACCATAGCGGGCGGCCGGCCGTTTGCCGAAATGCTCAAAACGATCAAAGACGAAGTGCAGGCCCGGACCGGGGCGACCGATATCAGGCTTCGCGCGGGGGTGGGCGTTCGATTTCGCGAAAGCGAAGAGTATATTAAGCATTTTGAATTGGACAAGTACTTTAACGGTAAGGCGGAGTGCATCGCCCCGGTTGACAGGCCGATCAAGATTGAAACAATAATGGGCCCGTTGTATGGGATTGCAAAGGCGTATGATGCCAAATGGATTATCCACGCTCATAACGACGATGTGCGGGAAGTGCATTTGCATCGGATGATCGACCGAATTCTGAAACCTTTTGGTATGTCGTACGCCAGGATAGAGACCAGATCGACCTACCACTCAAATATGGGATCGCGTGCGGCGAACTTTATCGCACGGGCTATTTATGAGTCTCCCTTTGTACAGGAGAAGTTCGCCGGATCAGTCATTATGAAGGTGTGCCCAACTGGCATCATCGGTTTTGATTCAGATATTGATTTGATAAAGCAGAGTGATAGGATTACGGTCGAAATACTGGAGTTATTTGGCAAATGGATTCGTTGTTTAAACAGGATTAAAGAGTGCATTGTGGTTATAGATTGTCCCTGCCCCATTCCTTACACCTTCGGCGCTGGACTGATTTTTGCCAATTTCATGCAGGCCAACGTGGACATTTTTGATTTGTCCCTGCCGGTTACGCCTTATGGCCCCGTTTCGGAACAGACGTATGACGAGCAAGGCAGGCAAACGGTTCCTTGGATCCCGACGATTAATCCGGCGATAAAGATGATGATCAACAACTATTCATATAAAGGATTTCCCTCCAACTTCTATTCGGAGCAGATACCGACAATCGTGGTAGGCCAAGCCATGGCCAAATTATTCGAGCATTGCGAGAGCAGTAATCAGTATATGAAGAATGCGGTGATCGCCTGGGATTTGGATCATGCGATGAAGTACGCCAAAAAAGTGACCAAAACCGAGAATGTGTTGGTTTTTGATGGCGCACAGGGCGGTGTAAATGTCAGCGAGAGCTTGCGAGAATTTATGTTGGAGAATTCGGCCGATGTAAGCGAAGAGGTAACGACTCTTATGCCGAAATGGCTGAAACAGCGTGGTATAGAAATATGAGTATACTGTTGTCTGGTTTCGCGCAAAAGAGGTGGAACAGTGAATGATGTTAGGGCCCATCTTTTCGAGGGAATAGACCGGGAATTCACCTTTGTGATCACTGCCAACCAGAAGGGCGTCTTTGCCGGAACGGGAAAGTTGTTAAAAGCGGCTGAAGAAATAAGACTTAAAAACACCTGGGTTGCAGCCGACGGGATGCCGCTCGGCGAAAAAACCGCGGTGTTCAAAGCGAGCGGAGACCCGATCCAGGTAACCCTGGCCGAAGAAAGACTGCTGGGTATAATTGGCAAACCGTCAGGCGTGGCGACTGCGGCCCGCAAGATGGTCGAAGCGGCAGGAGGTCGGGTCAAGGTTGTATGCGGTGCCTGGAAAAAAGCCTTCCCGGAAAACAAAGATGAACTGAGGCAAGCCATCGCTATAGGCGGCGCAGGAATCCGGATAGCGGAAGAACCGTTCGTTTATTTGGATAAGAACTACACGAGGATGCTTGGCGGGATAGGCCGGGCCGTCAAAAGAGCGTTAACCTTGCCTGGGAAAACGGTAGTGATTCAGCTCAGGGGTGAGTTTGGCCCGATTGCCGACGAAGCCAATGAAGCCGTTGAGGCAGGGGCGGGCATTTTGATGGTGGACACAGGAAGAATTGTCGACTTGCAGGCCGTGGTCAAGGCGGGCGCTGACGGCAACTGGCGCAAGCGGGTGAAAATTGCCTTCGCCGGCGGCGTAACCGAAGAAAAACTGTCAGCTTTGATCGAAACCGGCGCAGACATCGTCGATGTGGGCAGGGCGATTATCGATGCGCCACTTCTGGATTTCCGCCTGGATATCATCGCATAGTTCTTGTATCACCGGACCAGGCCGCGATACCACAATTGGTCCAACAGTCCGTGGCAACGGACAGAGATTGAGGGAAGGAGCTGGATGCGAAGATGAGTCGAGATGGTTTAATAGAAGAGATGCAGGCCGATATAGTAATTATTGGCGGCGGTGCAGGGGGATTGAGCGCTGCGATCGAGGCCCGGGACCGGGGAGTAAACAACGTGGTAGTGCTGGAGAAAATGAATGCGCCAGGCGGGAATGCCATATTCCCAGACTTGATGATATCCTGGGACGGGCGCCCTCCGAAGCTGCCCTGCATGGACGACAACAGGATCGTCGATGGCGACCCCCGCATCGACCCTGATTATACCATCCGGACAGACGCCAACTTTAAGGCCGCCATGGAATGGAACCACTGGCGCGGCGATGCGCGGCTGATCAGGACGCTGATCAACAAAAGCGAGGAGCTGTCAGATTGGCTGAAATCAAAAATGGAACCGGAGGATTATATCGAAAACCCGGAAGCCTTGCGCGGGAATATGCAGGGGAGATTGGTAAAAATACTCCTCAGGGAATGCAACAGGCAAGGTGTGAAGATATTGTGCAATACGCCGGCCAAAAAACTGCTCAAGGACGAAACGGGCGCTGCGGCAGGGGTGTTAGCCGAAAAAAAGGATGGGGGAAACCTGATTGTCCGTTCGACGAGGGTTATTATTGCCACCGGCGGGTTCATGGGAGATAAGGAACTCATGTCCAGGTATTTCCCCAATTATGACGAAAATACTTTGAACGATCTGGTCTTTCTTGGTTTCAAACGGTCCGGGGACGGGATAAAAATGGCCTTTGAAGCCGGTGCGGCATCTGACGGTACGGTCGCTTTCGAATGGGATTTGAACAGGATGCCCTGCCTGGGGACCCTGCCGTCTCCCTACAAAGACTTCTTGAATAACGCCAGGAACCCGGAGCATGTATGGGTAACACCGAAAGGTGTGCGTTTTGTTGACGAATCGAAGATCAATGCCACCAACAGCATGTACCGGCTGCCCCATAAGACCTGCTACATTCTGTTTTCCGAAAACATCAAGGAACACATTCTGAACAAACAGCCCAGCATATTCAGATGGCACGCGTACAAAGAAAAAAGTTTGGAAGACCAAATAACCAGGTTGGTCGAAGCTGGACAGGTTAAAATCGCCGATACATGGGAAGAGATAGCCATGTGGATTGGGGCGGAAGCCGCCGTACTGAAGGAGACGATTGCCGAATACAACTCTTTCTGCGAAAAAGGGCATGACGATTGGTTCTGCAAGGCTCCCAGGGCGATGATTCCCCTGAGCAAGCCCCCTTTTTACGCCAGCAGATGCGCGATGGGAATGCTGGTAACGCGCGGGCCGCTCAAGGTCAATATTAAAATGGAGCTGCTGGACAAAAACGACAACCCCTTGCCGGGATTTTACGCCGCAGGTGTGGACATCGGCGGTACCGACTCGGACACATATGCGGCAGCGGTTGCCAGTCACTCCATACGATTTTCGCTCTCATCCGGACGCATAGCTGCAGAAAGTGCCGCCCGGGCGATTCTGGCGGCAAAATGAAATAGCCTTTTTCCACCTCACAGCCAGCCGCGGTGCGCTGTTTCCCCCGATAAGGTTTTGAGCCTTCTCTTCTGTTACTGCTGATGGTCACAATATAATGCAAATTGAATCGCCAAACAAGAAAATGGATTTGCCGGCAGGGTATTTTTAATATTTCGTGGGGTAAATGTCTGTAATTTGACACGTTTTAACCACCGCTGCTACTATGAAAGTATAAGAAAATTTTTATAGTCTTTAATGTCTGGCTAAAAAGCACCGGAAAGCAGTAGTACCTGTTCTCTCAACAACCGCATTGGATAGCAAGAGAGGGGCCTAAGTTTGATACAAAAATTTCCTTATATTTGGTAAATTATTAAATGGTATCACAATTTATTAATAATATCATGATTCATGCCTTGCAAGCGACAAGGTATTTTACTAATTCTGTTTTATTTGACCTCGGATAAGATTGGAGGAAGAGCAGAATGCTAGACAGAGTAAAAACAGCGCTGGCCAGTGGCGGAGTAGCAGTAGGTACCCATTGTATGACATCGGATGCTGCATTTTTTGAAATGTGTGGAGTGCTGGGATACGACTTCGTATGGATTGAAGGAGAACATACAGATATGACCGGGCCGATGACTGTAAATGCTATCATCGCTACCAATGCTGGCGGTTGCGCCGCGTTTGTCCGAGTTCCCTGGAACGACCCGGTGCTAGTTAAGCCTATCCTGGAGGCTGGCCCGGATGGCATTATTTTTCCAATGATCAATACACCCCAGGAGGCTAAAATGGCTGTTGCTTCTTGCAGATACCCTCCTCATGGCAAACGAAGCTTTGGCCCTTCTAGAAGCATAATGTATGGCGAGATGCCACTGGACGAGTATTTGGAGCATGTTGAAAGAAATTTGTGGCGAATTATTCAAATTGAGCATATTGAGGGCGTCAAAAATCTGGATGAGATTCTTAAAGTAGAGGGACTCACTGCAGTTATGTGCGGAGCGATGGATTTGTCGGCATCTGTGGGGAAATTAGGTAAAATTAAAGACCCGGAAGTTGTGGGAATGATGGAAGCAATTGCCGAAAAATGCAAAAAGGCAGGAATACCATATGGTGTATCAACGGCGGGAGATCTTGAACTGGTGGATTTCTGGCTGGACAGAGGCGCATCCCTTATATGTATTGGCTCACCTTACGACTATTTTGGCAGATTGAGCAAACAGACCCTAGAAAAATATAAAAAGGTCAAAGCAAAACAACCCTGAAATCAATACACTGTAAATTGGCTGTCGGAGGTGAAAATGAAAAGAAGAAAAAATTGTTTAATAAAATGAATTGAAAATGGTCAAAACTTTATATTTGAAACGAAGGGGAGGATGGTAATTTATGAAAAAAGGCAAATGGATAGCGATTACTGCTGTTTGTATAATTGCCATGTTTACATTACCCTTATTTGGGTGTTCATCAAAGGGAGGAACAACCACAAAATCAAGCGAACAAAAAAGTGAACCACCCCAAATATATGAAATAAAGTACTGCATGCAAGACACCAGTCAAGATCCGCGGGTGACTGTTATTGCCGAAGCTGAAAAGAAATGGCTGTGGGAAAAGAGCGGTGGGAGGATAAAACTTAACATTATTCCCAATGCTGCAGCGGTCACCTCACCGGCGGATATTTTTGATGCTGTACGGACTGGCGTAATCGAGATGGGGATACAGTCGAGTTCTAGAATTGCAGGACGGTTTACCTTAATGGATGTGCTATCCTTGCCTGGCATTTCCAATTACCCCGGTTGTTTGGAGACCACGATGGCAGCAAGAGCGCTTTATGCGAAATATCCTGAGATTCAAGCCGAGTTTAAAGGTGTCAAAGTTTTAAGTTTTAATTCTGTGGCGAGGACATTGTTGTATAGTACCAAGAAACCGATCAAAACAGTGGATGATTTAAAAGGAAGACTGATAAGAGCTGCTGGAGAATACTGCATTATGGGCGTAAAAGCATTGGGGGCTTCCCCGGTCTCAACCCCACCAAGCGAATGGGCTGACGGTGCTTTAAAAGGCGTATATGACACCATCGCTCTTAACCATCAAGCCCTCTATGCTATGAATTTACAGGAATTGTTCAAGTATGTAACAGATTTTAATATTCAACATTCATATTTTATTCAGGTCATGAATGAGGATTTTTACAAGAGTCTACCGGCTGACCTTCAACAACTGTTTTCATGGGAGAACTGGGAAAAGGATGCTCTGATTTATGGCGGTAAAGGCGATGCCGATGAAATGGCGTTAAAGCAAAAGTTTGAAGAAGCCCTGGCCAAAAAAGGATTACCGCCGGTTTACAAACCGGCCGCGGAAGAAGTTGCAAAATTGAACGCGAAGCTTGCGCCGGTTAGAGAACAATGGGTGAAAAACAACTCGGCAAAAGGCCCTGCGCAGGCAATCCTTGATGATTATATTGCATTGAGCAAAAAATATTCTTATGAAAATTTCAAACCTGATTGGCAGAGCATTCTTAATGAATGGTCTTCATATCCGAATGTGCCACAAAAATAAGCGCCTGGGGCAATAAACTTTTCTCCAACAAAATAATTAGCGGGGGGGACCATTAATAAAAGCGGTTTAAATCCCCCCCAATTCCCTCATTACGAGATATAAGTTTCTATCTTCAATAATTTAGCTATTTATCTATGGAGGCAGGAGGAGTTGCCTTGGAACAAGCAAAAAAGCAAACATCATTTGCAAGTATGTTTGAAAGTATAGATAAAGGCATAACATTCTTAATTCGCCTGTTATTCTACATTAGCACATTCATTGTTTTGCCTATGATTTTTGTGGTTGGGTGGGGAGCGATTTCGCGCTATGTGTTTTCAAAACCTTTTACCGGGGTACTGGAATGTACATATATTATGCTGATGTTAATGGTTATGATGGCGGGCGGTAATTGTCAGTTAACAAAATCAAATGTAGTAATGGGAATGATTGTTGACCGGTTGTCTGGAAAAACACAGGCAATCATAGATTTCTTTAATTATTGTATATGTTTAATAATATCGGTGGTATTAACGTATGCCACAATTAAACAAAGCATCTTTATTAGCAAAACCGGGACATATACGGATGTATTACATGTTCCTTTCGCACCCTTATATTTTATTATAGCAATTGGTTGGGCCAGTATTGCTTTGGCCAGTTTATTGCTTGTAATAAGAAGCATTGGCAATATTGGGGTTTGCCATAAGGAGGAAAAAGAATGAATTCGTTAATGATTGGTATTTTAGGAATCGTAGTCTTGCTCCTTCTTATTATGCTGAGGGTGCCTATTGCTTTCACTTTTTTCGCGGTGGGTTTTGTAGGGACATGGATTGTAAAGGGCATAAATCCGGCCATTAATGTTTTGGGCACGTCGCCATTTCAAACTTTGCAGCAAACCGGGTGGACAGTAATACCGCTTTTTGTATGCATGGGTGCTCTTACCCAGTATACAGGAATAGCTTCAGAATTTTTTGAAGGTGTAAAGAGATGGATAGGACATTTCCGCGGGGGGTTGCTGTACAGTATTATTATGGCCAATACCGCTTTTGGCGCTTGCTGCGGCGCAATAATTGCAGCGGTAGTTACGTTTAGCTCAATTAGTTTGCCTGAAACAAGAAAAGCCAAATATTCCGATACTATCACTTTGGGATGTATTGTGACCAGCGGTGTTTTGTCAGCATTGGTTCCACCAAGTCTTTTATTTGTTATTTACGCTATGCTAACTCAAAACTCAGTATTGGATCTTTTTATGGCTGGGATCATCCCGGGTTTTCTTTTGGCCGTTCTATACGGCATTACAACTTTTATTTTGACTAGAATTAATCCTTCATTAGCTCCTGCTACCCCCAAAACATCATGGGCTGAGCGAATAAAGGGACTTCCATTGTTGTTAAGCATTTCGTTTTTGTTTGTATTTATGATCGGTGGTATGTATGTGGGTATGTTTACTCCTACTGAAGCAGGAGGGATGGGCGCATTAATCGTTTTGCTTATAGCGGCAATAAAAAGAAAGTTGTCATGGAGCGCAATAAAACAATCTTCACTGGAGACTGTATCGGTTGTAGTTATGATCGGAATGCTTATCATTGGCGCGAATATCTTCAATGTATTCTTGGCCATTACAGGAGTGCCCCAGGCAATCGCGTCATTTTTAACCAGCATTTCAACTTCCCCCTGGAGCATAATGATAATAGTTTTAACTGTATATATTATAATTGGGTTCTTCCTTGATGTTACGGCTGCGGTTATATTGACACTACCCATGTTTTATCCTGCGCTTGTAAGTGCCGGTTGGAATCCCATACACATTGGGGTATTGATCGTCTTTACGATTATAATAGGCGGGATTACTCCGCCATTTGGCATGACGGTCTTTGCTCTTAGTGGAACAACTAAAATCCCGGCGGCGCAAATCTTTCGCGGTGCTTTACCATATCTTGGAGCCTTATTTGCCTGCATTATACTCATCTTGATATTTCCTGAACTATCTTTATGGATCCCCAGCAGTATGAAATGAGATCACTGCGGAGCACTCTATGGTCAAGACTTTTCTTAAAGCTTTACTGCCTTTCACCATAAAATATTAGTTTGTACCCGGCGCCGGTTGAATATACCGGTTTCGACAAGGCCAATGTCAAGGCTCAGCTTTGCCAGCCGAAGCCGACCTTGACATTGGCGTCCTCCCCAGGTCAATCAGGAATACCAGCCCGATACATTATTATATGACCTTATAATTGTATGAACCCTTTTTTACACAACTATGCGGACTTTAATTAGAATTTGAATTTATCAGCGAAAAATTTTTACGTATATTGCCGTATATGTTCGCGATTTGACACATTTTTATTACCGATGCTACTATCAACTTGTAATCAATACTGTTGCAGAGAAACTTTGTAAATAATTAGGGTGTTGTAAGGAATGGATTATTGCCAAATATCTATAATTTTAATTTAAATGTTTTTTGTTATTTAAATTAATAAATAATCCATTTTGAGATTAAATTAAATACTAAAATAATTCGGAAAGGAAGGTTATTACAATGGGTGAATTAAAAGGTTTTTGTCATCCTTTATCACCGGGAGGTAAAAGCCAGCTGATTGGAGGACCCCCCTGGCATTTTGTATCAGAACAAATGATAATAACCTATCGGGCTGAACCGGGTCAGGTCAGCAAATTTATCCCCGAACCGCTTAAGCCATCTACAATTGAACCGAATGGCTGCTGCGTGCGGATTAACTCCTTTGTTTCAGTATGGGATAGTGAGAAGGAAATGCTGTTTACAAACCCGGAAAGATGCAATTTTAAAGAAGGTTTTATCGATATTCATTGCAATTATCAAGGCGAAGAAGCTAAGAAGCTTGCATTTATCTGGGTTGACAATGACTTTACATTATTAAGAGGATGGTTTATGGGGGCTCCCAAAAAGCTCGGCAAAATATACACCAGCTATGAAAAACGGCATCTCCATGAACTGAATCCTGCTATCGGCAAATTTGGAACCGGTTCAAAAATCAAAGGCATTGTTACTGCTCATGCCGACAGGTTGATAACCGCCAGCATGACATTGGGTAAAAAGATAACCGCTGAAGAGCTTCCTGCATCATTGAAATGCAAGATGTTTAATATAATTCACTTTCCTAATATTGCGATTGGTGCGGATAAACCTATGGTTAATTGTTTAGTACAAGATGTTACTACGGCAAATATCGGCGAAGTATGGGAAGCGAAAGATGCCGCGCTCATTTTCAATGAATCAGATATCGAAGAACACATTTTACTTAAACCAAAAGAGATCACGGGAGCTTATTTCATGAGTTTAGGAATTACCTTCCATGGAGTCCAGATTATACATGATTATAACAAATCAGCGGAGCGAGGCATTAACCTGCGCTAAAAGATTGATACCTGCAAACAAAGGAAGTGGTATTTTTGAATAACGCAAACGAAATCAAGACAGATGTTTTAGTAATTGGCGGTGGCATGGCCGGCTGCAGGGCTGCGCTTGAAGCCGTTGGCAATAATGTTAAAGTTACTATGGTCATGAAAACAGGCATAGGAAAAGGCGGAGCTACTGGCCCTTATTGGTATGGGGGGATGAGCCTGCCAACCGGTGATACTGATCCCCAGGATAACCCCGAAGAAATGTACAAAGACATTGTCCGTTCAGCCTGGGGGATGTGTGATGAAAAATTAGCCAAGATACTGGCGTACGAAATAGTCGACAGATATAACGATTTGGAAAGATGGGGCTTTTCTCCACCCAACAAAGTTGACGGTAAGTTTCATCAACACAAGGCCTGTTTTGCAACCAGGCCAAGAGCAATTACCATGTTTGGTTTCTCGCCCACAGCTATTGAAATCCTTAAACAACAGGTAGAAAAACACAGTATTACGGTAAGGGACGACATAGCAATTGTAAGTCTTTTGACCAGAGGCAAGTCTTGCGTCGGGGCCCTGGGTATAGATAAAAAAGGAGAATTCCATGTTTTCAAGGCGAAGTCGACAATATTGGCAACCGGTGGTGCAGCAGGAATATTTCCGCCTCGCTATGATCCCCAGGCGGCAGGGGCCGGCTATGTCATGGGATACCGGGCTGGTGCGGACCTGATAAACATGGAATTCATACAAATGTTTGCCAAGCTGCCGTTGGATTTTCCTGTAATCCCTTATTTCTTAAACCCTGAAATGTATAATGCATTGGGAGACAGGTTTTTCCCCAGATATTTGCCTCAAGATGTCCCCCTGGAAAAATGTCTCTATGAAAGGATGGGGCACGTTCCATTCAGTACGAGCGATGACGGGAAGCATATCGATATTGCCATTTATAAAGAGCTGCTGGAAGGAAGAGGGACCAAAGAAGGGTGCGTGGTTCTCGATTTCACCAAGGTAGCAAAACAGAACGCTCTAAAAGAGGCGGAAAAGCTTGGACTAAGCCACATGTTTGGGCCCTTTATGGACTTGATTTTAGCTAAGACCCACGCGGTCCGGCCCGACGCTCATGCTTTTAATGGCGGCTTAAAGATTAATGAAAAGGCGGAAACATGCATTGAGGGGTTGTATGCGGCCGGCGAGACTGCGGGAGGTCCTCATGGAGCTGATCGCCTGGGAGGAAACATGATTGCTGCTTGCCTGGTATTTGGGGCCAGAGCAGGCAAATACGCTGCGGAAAGAGCAAGACGCGCTGATTATATGGAAATCGATAAAGACCAATTAAATGAAGAACGTTATAAATACAGCAACATTCTGAAAAGCAAAGGGAATTTAAGGGTATCAGATTTAGAAAACCAGATACGTACGCTTATGTGGAGGAGCTGCCTTATTGTTCGCAATAAAGAAGGTCTTGAGAGGTGCATCAAGGAGTTAAAACGTATTAAAAATGAGGACCTGCCAAGATTATCACTTGATAGCGATGGTGAAATCTTCAGAGCAGTATCAATTCCAAGTATGCTTGATGCGAGCCTTATTGTGGCGTGGGCGGCCTTGCAGAGGACGGAAAGCAGGGGCGGACATTACAGAGAGGATTTTCCCGAGAGAGATGATGTCAATATGAATAAACTGATAGTTATAAATAAAGCTGTGTTCAATATTGATGGTTAAAACTCAACATTTCATAATTGCAGGCAGGCCATTGAAATTTACTAAACCATCATGCCGCCTGCGGCCCCATCGGAAATATTTTCAGAGTAGTTCTATCTGCCAGATAAGGCAAAAACAATTCAGGAGGTTTTTCCAATGGCAACCCCCAAGGTATTTGATCTGCAGGAAGTAATCTGGGAAGACATGGGTTCAGGCCTGCCCCGCACAGCAATTTTTCAAGGTTCAGAACACCTTACAATCCAATGTTTCGAACTGCCCCCTCATAGCCAAGGAGCCCCGCATTCGCATGAACATGAACAAATTGTTTATATTCAGCAAGGAAAATTAGGTTTTTGGATTGATGGGAAAACATATAAGGCGGGGTCAGGTTGCATCGTATTGATTCCATCAAACTGTGAGCATTATGGAATGAACTTGGGCAGCCAGACAGCTATTACTGTTGAAATATTCGTTCCCAAGCGGGCTGACCGCCAGCAGAGCAAAAATAAGGACGGTGATGGGGCATAATAACTGGGAGTGCCCTTAAACCCTGGCATAACCCGGGCACAAAGCGTAAAAGATTTAATTGGACCAAAAAGAGGGATAGAGGTGCAACTAATATGATTGTTGACAGGATTGACAATGCATCGCATTATTACGGACTTGGCGGAAGGTTTGAACGAGCGCTTAGATGGCTTGCAGAGACAGACTTAACAATGATGGAGGAAGGCAAACATGCGATCGAGGGGGATGAACTTTTTGCGTTGGTGCAAAAATATACCCCTGTGGCATATGAGACCTGTTCTCCTGAAGGGCATAGGATTTATGCAGATATTCATTATATGGTAAAGGGTGAAGAGGCGTTTGGTTACGCTCGACTGGACCAATGCGTTGCAGCCGGCGAGTATGACCCCAACATGGATATTGTGTTTTTCAAAGCGAATTGCGATCTCATAAGGCTATCTGAAGGCACCTTCTGTATTGCGCTGCCCCAGGACGTGCACGTGGCAAGGTGCATTTATAAAAACGCAGTACCGGTTACAAAGGCTGTTATCAAGGTGAAGCTTTGACCTGGAGTAAATATAAGAAGTCAGTTATGCGAACAAACCAATAATAGAGGAGAAGTTTGAATGGAACAAACCAGAGGTCTGATTTTTCATATTATTCACGGCTCTTTTGTAGACGGTTACGGTATAAGGACTACGCTGTTTCTGAAGGGCTGTCCTCTCAGATGTGTATGGTGTTGCAATCCGGAGGGGCAGGCGTTTTATCCCGAGTTGAAGGTAACTGCAGCAAAGTGCAACGGGTGTGGGAAATGTGTTTCTGTATGCCCGGTTGGCGCAATCCGGCTGCTGGAAGAAAAAGATAAGCCCGCGATAAATGTCGATAGAAAGTTGTGCGCAAACTGCGGCCAATGTATTGAGATATGCTTTGCCGGAGCTTTGGAATGGTTTGGCAAATATTATACTGTTGAAGAAATATTTGAAAACGTAAAAAAAGATCAGCACTTCTACCGTTCCTCAGAAGGAGGAGTTACGATCGGCGGAGGTGAAGCGACCTGGCAGCCGGAATTCACCCTGGAACTGATCAAAAAATGCAAAGAGAATTACATCCATACGGCAATTGACACCTGCGGCTATGTTACCTCGCCGGAAGGTGTCAAATGCCTGGAAGAGGCGGATCTTCTGCTGTTTGATATCAAAGACATGGATCCAGATCGACATATCAAAAACACGGGGCGTTCCAACGAACCGATCCTAAAAAACCTCAAACGCTTGAATGATATGGGAAAACCGATTATTATCAGAGTTCCCGTGGTGCCGGGGTACAATGATTTTGAAGAGAACCTGAAGGCTACGGCTAAATTCCTGGCCGGGCTGAAATCGGTGGAGCGGGTTGACATTATACCGGTGCATGAATTTGGGAAAGTGAAATATGAACAGCTTGGCAAAGAATACCGGCTGAAAACAAAGCCACTTGACGCCGAACGCCAGGACGAGATAAAGGCGATGTTTGAACATTGCGGTTTGAATACTCAAATAGGAGGCTAAAACGAATACATAAAATTAAAATATTGCGGAAACCAAAAGTATGAGGGGGGCGTAAAGAACTATGATGTTTGAGGCCACAGAACGGGTCAAAAAGCTGAGAGAGCGCATGCTTACGACACCAGCGATCTGCGTTGAGCGCGGGTATCTGATGACTAAGTCCTACCAGGAGACCGAAGGCCAACCGGCTACAATAAGAAGAGCGAAAGCGTTGGAAAAGATCCTTAAGGAAATGACCATCCGCATTGAAGACGGCGAACTGATTGTCGGTTGGGCTACAGGTAAAGTGCGCGCCGGCGCGGTTCTTCCGGAGATTTCGTCGGAGTGGCTGCTGGAGGAATTGGACACTGTCGCGACCAGAGATTGGGACAAGTATGTGCCTCTGACAGAAGAAGAGAAAGAAAAACTGAAAGAAGCTGTGGCCTACTGGAAAGGGAAATCGCTGTACGACAAGTGGCAGGCGCTGGTACCCGAGCAAGCCAGGGAACTAAACCACATAGTTCAGGGGACAGGCGGGTTTAGCGAAAACAGCCACCATATGGCCCACGTTGCTGTCGATTACGAGCGGGTAATTACCAAGGGGTTAAACGACGTCAAGAGGGAAGTTGATGAAGCGCTGGGCAAACTGGACCTGAGCGAAATGCAGGATTTGGAGAAACACCACTTTTATCAGGCTTCCAGGATTGTTTTGGATGCCGCGCAGTGCTTGGCCCAAAGATACGCGCAGTTGGCTGCTGATATGGCCCAGCAAGAGAAAGATCCTCAAAGGAAGGCCGAACTGGAAAGGATAGCAGAGACCTGCAGGTGGGTTCCAGCCAATCCAGCCCGTAGCTTCTATGAGGCGCTTCAGTCAATCTGGTTTGTGTATGTTGTCCTGATGATCGAAGGATGGGGCGCCGGGATAAGCCTAGGGAGAGTGGACCAGTATTTGTACCCGTTTTATAAGAGGGACATTGAGGCCGGTACCATTACCAGGGCGGAGGCGCATGAACTGATTACGCTGCTCCTCATAAAAATGAACGGCGTGGTAGCCCTGGCGGATAAGAACGTATCCAAAGTCCTTGGCGGTTATCCAATTATGCAGGGTTTGACAGTAGGCGGCGTGACCAGGGACGGCCGGGATGCGGTAAACGAACTGTCGTATCTTTTCCTTGACGCGGACCGGGTTGTTGGATTGAGCGCGGAGGAGATGATGGTCAGGATCAACAGGCTCAACCCGGACTCGTTTGTAATGAAAGCGGTGGAAACCGCAGTACAGCTAAGAGGCAAGATCAAGTTTGTCAGCGATGAAACCTCTATCCCGCAGATGATGAATTGCGGGATACCGCTGGAATATGCCCGCGACTATATTTCCACCGGCTGCCACAATCCCACCATACCGGCTTTTTCTCACGATTTGGGAGGAGTAATATTCAATCTGCCGCTGGCTGTCGACCTGGCCTTGCACAATGGTTTTTCGCGGCAGACAGGCAAGCAGATCGGCCCCAAAACAGGCGATCCGACAACCTTCAAAACTTTTGAAGAGTTTATGGAAGCCTATAAGCGCCAGGTCGAATACATGCTTTCAGTCGTATTCCTGTACAAGAACGCTGACATGAAAGTGTTTGCTGAAATCCCGGTCGTATTTCAATCCTCCCTGTTTCCCCGGTGCCTGGAAAAAGGGTTAGACATTTACCAGGGAGGCGCTTACCCGTACCACACACATATAACGGCGATTGCGGGGGCAGCTAATGTCGGAGATTCGCTGGCGGCCATTAAAAAAGTGGTTTTTGACGACCGTAAAATAACCATGCGGAAGTTAATAACTGCCCTGGAAAAGAATTTTGAAGGCGAAGAAGAGGTCCTTTATCTTCTGCAGCAAGCGCCGAAATTTGGCAACGACGACGACTATGTGGACCTGATCCTGAAAGAGGTGCTTATTCACGTATGCGATGCAGTCAGAAGACATAAGACCTTTGCCGGACGGCAGAGCGTAGCCTCCACTGTAGCGATGACTGCCAATATCCCCCTGGGTTGGGTTGTGGGAGCCCTGCCGGACGGGAGAAAAGCGGGTGAACCGCTGTCCGAAGGCGGCATATCGCCGTACCAGGGCAGGAACATTTCCGGACCGACAGCAACGATGAGGTCAGTGGCAAAACTGGACCAGATCAAGCTGAGGGGTTCTATCCTGAACATGAGGTTCAACCCGGACGCCGTAAAAGGAGAGCAAAAACTGAAGAAATTTGCCTCTCTCCTCCGGACCTTTTGCGAAATGGGAGGCAACCTTATTCAATTCAATTTCGTTGACACCCAGATGTTGAAAGAAGCCCAGAAAAGTCCGGAACAATACAAAGACTTGCTGGTAAGGGTGGCCACTTACAGCGCCTACTTTGTAGAGCTGAGCCCGGATCTGCAGAACGACATCATCAAACGTACAGAGTTTCAAGAAGTCTGAACAACAAAAAAACGGGCCTGACAGTAAGGAGCAACGTACAGGGATTGAGGAAAGGAGCATGGTGTGATGATGAGTCAAGCTGGTTTAATAGAAGAGATGCAGGCCGATATAGTAATTATCGGGGGCGGCGCAGGGGGATTAAGTGCCGCGCTCGAGGCCCGGGACCGGGGAATAAACAACGTGGTCGTCCTGGAGAAAATGAATGCGCCGGGAGGGAATGCTGTTTTTCCGAACTTGATGCTGCAGCTATCCTGGGACGGGCGCCCTCCCAAGCTGCCCTGCATGGACGACAACAGGATCGTTGACGGCGACCCCCGCATCGACCCTGATTATACCATTCGGACGGATGCCTACTTTAAGGCCGCTATGGAATGGAACCACTGGCGCGGCGATGCTCGGCTGATCAGGACGCTGATCAACAAAAGCGAAGAGGTGCCAGAGTGGCTGAAATCAAAAATGGAGCCGGAGGATTATGAGGGTTATATAGATAACCCGGAAGCCATGACCGGCAAGGGTGGATTGGCAAAACTACTTATCAGGGAATGCAACAGGCAAGGCGTAAAGATATTGTGCAATACAGCGGCAAAAAAGCTGCTCAAAGACGAAACGGGCGCCGCGGCGGGAGTGCTGGCCGAAACAAAAGATGGAGGCAAGCTGATTGTCCGTTCGACGAAGGTAATTATTGCTACCGGCGGGTTTATGGGAGACGAGGAACTCATGTCCAGGTATTTCCCCAATTATGATGAAAACACCTTGAACGATCTGGTCATTGTTGGTTTCAAACGGTCCGGGGACGGGATTAAAATGGCCTTTGAAATTGGTGCGGCATCGGACGGCACGGTGGCTTTTGAATTTAATTTGAACAGGGTTCCCTACTTAGGGGCTTCGCCTTCTCCTTTCAGAGATTTTCTTTTCACCGAAAAGAACCCGGAGCATGTATGGGTAACCCCGCAAGGCGTGCGGTTTGTTGACGAATCGAAGCTCAATATTACTAACAGCATGTACCGGCTGCCCCATAAGACCTGCTACATCCTGTTTTCAGAAAACATCAAGGAACACATTCTGAACAAACAGCCCAGCATATTCAGATGGCACTTGTACAAAGAAAAAAGTTTGGAAGAACAGATAACCAAGTTGGTCGAAGCTGGACAGGTTAAAATCGCCAACACGTGGGAAGAGATAGCCTCATGGATCGGGGCCGAGGCCGCCGTGCTGAAGGAGACCATTGCCGAATACAACTCTTTCTGCGAAAAAGGGCATGACGATTGGTTCTGCAAGGATCCTAAGGCGATGATTCCTCTGATCAAACCTCCATTTTACGCCAGCCGGTGCCAGATGTCTATGCTGGTAACTCGCGGGCCGCTCAAGGTCAATATTAAAATGGAGCTGCTGGACAAAAATGACAACCCCTTGCCGGGATTTTACGCAGCAGGTGTGGACATCGGCGGTACCGACTCGGACACATATGCGTCTTCCGTTGCCAGTCACTCCTTGCGTTTTGCACTCTCTTCGGGACGCATAGCCGCAGAAAGCGCCGCCCGGTCGATTCTGGCGGCTAAACAAATCAAATGAACGGGGGCAGTATCATAACAAATGCAAATTGAAGCCTAAAGCAGAAATTTGAATTTACCGTGATGGTTTTTGCCCTGAATTTTGCTGTAATGTTCATAAATTGACACATTTCAAACCCCGTTGCTACTATCGTCATGGAAGGTCTTAATAAACAAAAAATATAATACAAAAAGGAGATAAGCCATGGTTAAACCAATACTTTTCGATTACCATGAAGCAGAACCTGATACCAGCCGGCCCGGCGGGCGGACGTATGTTTTTCAAGGGTCGGAACATGTGACCATTCAGTACTCGGAAATATTTTCAGACCCGGAAAACTTTACGCACACGCACGATTACGAGCAGGTCATCATCATTTTGGGAGGGAAAGCGAATTTCTGGTGCGACGGCGTGGCCTACGGCATGAGCGAAGGCTGCTACATGGTAGTGCCGCCGAATGTGGCGCATGGAATTGAAAAGAGGATCGGCGACGAGGAGCTTCGCGTCCTGGAAGTATTCTATCCCAAGCGGACGGCAGACCGCATTCAAAGCAGGCGTGTCACCAGGCTCGGGCATCAAAACTGGGACTGAGACAGTTCATCATGCAATTCCGCACAGAAGGGATTGATACGCGATTGACAGGTCGTTTTTAAGAGGAGTGGTCGACATGCACATCCATGCGGGCCCTTCCGTAGCCAACAGGAAAGTGGATGTCGGCGAAATGCTTATTGCGGCCGAAGAGGCCGGCTATGCCGGGTTTGTGGTGAAAGACCACTATGTGCCTTCAGCGCACGGATGCCTGATAGCGGAAAAGCATCTCGGAAAGAAAAACTGCCGCGTTTTCAGCTCTATTGCTCTGAACAACTCGGTGGGGGGATTCAATCTGCTGGCCCTTGATGCCGCCTACAACATGGGGACCCGGGTGGTTTACATGCCTACGGTTTCTTCCAAACTGCACCTGGAGGGGCATAAGGGCAAGAAATTCGTCGGGTCAGGCAATATGACCGTGACCGAGGAGCCGCTGGAATACGTGGACTCCAACGGGAAACTGAAGCCGGAAGCGGTTGAGGTGCTTGAGTACATCGTGACCAGGCCTGACATCGTCCTTTGCACGGGCCACGCCACGCCTCAAGAAATTGATGTGTTGCTCCAGCAGGCATTTGACATGGGCTTGAAAAAGGTCTATGTCAACCATCCGGCTTTTTCGGTTAATGCGACCATTGAACAAGTGGCCAGGTGGGCATCGTGGGGAGCGTATATTGAGATGACCGCCTGCGAATTTGGCATGGTCTTGCAAGACGACGACAACTACTTCAACTCGCTCTCCCTGTTCGACAGGTATCTGGAGGCGGGAGTGCCAATGGATAAAATGGTGATCTCCTCTGATTTCGGTCAAGCGATATCACCTCATCCCGTGGAAGGCATGCTGAAATTTCTTGGTTTGCTGAACGAAAAACGCGGGTTTACACCGGAGCAGTTGGCGCTGATGGCCAAAGTGACACCGGCCAGGTTACTGGGTATTGATGGTGAGGTTTCGTAGGCTTTGACTTCAACTGGCCAAAAGCCCATTATCCTGAGAGGAGGGCCAAAGGGATGGAAACCAGGACAAGCGACCGGGTGGCCAAACTGAGGGAGAGCATGGTTACCAGGCCGGAGATCTGCGTCGAAAGAGGCTACCTCATGACGGAATCATACAAAGAAACTGAGGGCCAGCCGGAAGTAATCAGGAGGGCCAAAGCCCTGGAAAAGGTTTTGACTGAAATGACTGTCGGCATTGAGGACGGCGAACTGATTGTTGGCCGCGGCTCCAGCAAACTGAGAGCCGGCATCCTTACGCCTGAATTGAATGCGGCCTGGTATGAGGAAGAAATGGACCTGCTGTCAACCAGGGCTGTGGACAGATTCAAACCTTTAACTGCTGAAGAAAAAGCGAAAATCAAAGAGATAGTTGCTTACTGGAAAGGCAAATCGCTTTTTGACAAATGGAAGGCACGGGTCCCCGCAGAATTCTTGAAATTCAACAACATCGTGCAGTGCGGCGGCGCATTTTGCGGGAACAACCAGTATTTCGGCCATTCCAGCGCGGATTACGAAATATTGCTAAAGAAAGGCCTGAAGGGCATCAAGCAAGAGGTCGAAGAAGAACTGGCCAAACTCAATCTCGTGAAAATGGAGCATCTGGACAAGTACTATTTTTTGAAAGCTGTCGGCATCACGATCGATGCCGCTGCTGCGTTTGCCGGGCGCTATGCCGATTTGGCCGAAATCCTGGCGGCGAAAGAGACAGATCGGCAAAGAAAGAGCGAGCTAGCAAAAATAGCGGAAACCTGCAGGTGGGTTCCGCTCAATCCGGCGAGGACTTTTTATGAAGCCCTGCAATCAACCTGGTTGGGCTATCTGATCGTTATGATCGAAGGAATTGGCCCTGGCAATGGTTTTGGCAGGGTAGACCAGTACCTTTATCCCTTCTATAAAAAGGACATTGAAGAGGGCAATCTTACGCCCGAAGCCGCTTTGGAACTGATTGAGCTGTTCTTGATAAAGGCTAACGGGCTATGCATCCCTTATTCTACAGAAGCGGCGAATTTCTTTGCGGGTTTTTCGATGACTGTGAATTTTGTCCTGGGCGGCCTGACCGGGGATGGGAGAGATGCGGTGAACGAACTGTCGTATCTTTTCCTGGAAGCGGAAAAAGAAGTCGCCTTGAGCTGCGAGGACATCATCGTCAGGATCAGCAAGAAAACACCGGAATCATTTGTTATCAAGGCTTGCGAGCTGGCGAACTCCCTGAAGGGTAAAGTCAAGTTCCTGAGCGATGAAACCGTTATCCGGGGACTGATGAATGACGGCAAACCGGTAGAACTTGCGCGGCAATATATAATCACCGGGTGCAATACACCGACGGTGCCGGGGTATTCGCTGGACGTACCTGGCGGGATGGTAAATATCCCGTTGATGCTTGATTTGGCACTGCACAACGGCGTGGCCAGGATGGTAAACGGTATGCAGGTAGGACCGACCACTGGCGACGCGCGCAAATTCAAATCGTTCGCCGAGGTCTGGGACGCGTTCAAAACGCAGGTGGAAGCTCTGATACCGTATGCCCTGGTTTTCCGCAATGTAGATAAACAGCTCTTTGCCGAGTATTGTCCTGTGCCGTTCCAGTCCATATTCTACCATAATTGCATTAAACTCGGGCTCGATTGCACCAATGGCGGAACCGCCCCGTATATCGCTTACGCCGTGTCCCTGTCCGGGATACCCAATGTAGGAGATGCCCTAGCGGCCATAAAAAAAGTAGTGTTTGAAGATAAAAAAATAACCATGGAAAGGCTGATCGAAGCGCTGGACAAGAACTTTGAAGGAGAAGATGAAATCCTGCATTTACTGGAAACAGCGCCCAAGTTCGGCAACGACGATGACTATGTGGACTCAATCGTTAGTGATGTGATTGCTCTCTGCAGCGAGGTGGTGAACAGGGAAAGAGGGTTTAAGGACTCCATATCGAACTGCGCGGCCGGCACCGTAACGGCCAATATCCCGCTCGGATGGGTGGTGGGGGCGCTGCCCGATGGACGGAAGGCCGGTGCTCCTATTTCGGAAGGCGGCATTTCTCCGCATCACGGCAGGAACACCAGCGGCCCGACAGCGACCATGATGTCGGTGGCCAAACTTGATATGACCAAACTGACCAACGGGGCTGTGCTGAACATTAGATTTAGTCCCGATGCGTTGAAAGACGCCGGCAAGATTAAAAAGCTCGCCGCGATGATCAGGGCCTATTGTGAAACCGGCGGTTACCTTGTCCAATTCAACATTGTCAGCACCGATACCTTGAAGAAAGCCCAGCAGGAACCGGAAAACTACAAGGACCTCCTGGTCAGGGTGGCGACCTACAGCTCATATTTTGTTGAGCTAAGCCCTGAACTTCAAAACGACATTATTGCCAGAATGGAATTTGGGGATGTTTGAAAAGAAAATAAAAAAAAGTAACTATAGGCAAGGAGTGGTTGTTGATGAGCAATAAGATCAATTGGGCGCATGTGGAAAAAATGATCGAACAGTACGGCCGCGAAGTCTATTTCCGGTTTTATGGTCTGCCCGAGATCTGCGACCCGACCAATACCGCTTTCGCCATTGGGGTGGACGTACAGCCGCCGTGGAAGATCCCTCCCAAAATAGCAGTATCGACCGCCATCACCGGAGCGCTGTACAGCAAACGCAACAATCCCAACCAGCCCGTCACCCCTGAGGAGATTTACAATTCTGCCCGGGAGGCCTGTCTGGCCGGCGCACAGATAGTTCACATCCATGTGCGGGATGAAAACGGTTACAGCGTGCTCGAGCCCGATCTGTTCCACCGAGTGATCGCTCCCCTGAAGAAAGAGTTCCCGGATGTGCTGTTCGACGGATGTTTGGTTCCCGGCAGGGAAGAGGATTGGCCCAAGCTGGTCCAAATGTTGAAGGACGGCCTGCTCGAGGTCACCCCGATCAACACCGTGGCGACCTATAACGGCGACAACCTGTTCTGCAATCCCCCGCATGTGATGATTGAGCAAACCAGGATTGTTCAAGAGCATGGGCTTAAAGCGCAGGTCGCCGTCTATTCCGACGGGGATATCGACAATGCCGACCGTTACCTGATTAAAACCGGCCTGCTGGAAAAGCCGTACCACTTTTTAATCCTGCCGGCCTTACCCGGCTGCAGCCCCATGCACAATCCCAGGGCCATGGTGGAAACATTGATGCACAGTTATAACCGCATTATGGATATCGATGATACGGCGGTCGTTATGGTTTGCGCGGCGGGGAGGGCCTCCAGCTACCTGGCCACGTTGGCCGTTTTGCTGGGGTTAAACATCCGTATAGGAATGGAGGATACTGTTTGGAAGTGGCCTCACCGTAATGAAAAACTGACCAACAACGCTGAAGTGTTTAAGAGTTACAAGCAGATTGTTGAGCTCCTCGGTCGAGAAATAGCGACTGCCGACGAGTATCGGCAAATGATCGGTTTGCCCGCCAAAAACGCTGGCAAATAAACAGCAATCACCACACAAAAGAGAAAAGGCGGGAAAAGAGGTGGTTGCGATTGTAAGCAACAAAGTATGGAACAAACATTTCACTGACATTTGGGCGGCAAACTTGTTTGTGTCCATTGCAATGGTAATGCTCAATAATACTCTCGCCTTATACATAGATGATTTGGGAGGCAGTACCAGGCTCAGCGGGGCCATGACTTCGGCTTTTGCGATCGCTGCACTCCTGACCAGGGTGTTTAGCGGAGATCTTGTCGATGTTAAAGGGCGAAGGGCAGTCATGATTGCGGGCTGCCTCATTTTTGCTATAGCTACCCTTATTTTCAATGTTACCACAGCATTTTGGGTTTTGCTGGCGTTAAGAGCGCTGCAAGGCGTGGGCTTTTCCGCAGCTGGAACTGCCTTTGGCGCTGCTGCGGCGGATGTGCTTCCCAAAAGCCGCATCGGCGAAGGGATTGGATACTATGGACTTGGAATGCCTCTGGCCACGGCAATTGGGCCTTCTATGGGCCTGGCGCTCATAAACCATGGCGATTACCGTTTGATGTTTTTCGGGACGACATTGATAATCATGGTTTCATGCCTGTTATCCTTTTTTTGCCGGTATGAGAAAAACGGCGGATGCTTTGAATCAAAAGTCGGCGAGATAAAACAGCATCACCACGATAAAACAAAAAGGATATGGGATAAAATTGAAACAAGTGCCCTAAAACCGTCTCTTGTACAATTGCCGGTTATTATGGCTTTTACGTGCGTGACAACATTTCTTACGCTGTATGCTGCAGTAAGAGGTTTCACCACGGCTGGTCTGTTTTTTGCTGTAGCTGCATCTACCATGGCTTTAGCCAGGGTAACCGCCGGCCAGTTGACTGACCGCCTGGGGCCTTTGACTGTTCTGATACCCGGTTTGGTATTGGGCGCGGCTTCCTTCTTGGTGCTTGCATTTACCTCAAACCAGGTGCTGTTTGTTACCTGCGGCGGAATTTATGGCCTTTGTTCAGGTATTACTATGCCGGTGCTGAACACAATAGTAATAAAAAACGCTCCGCGAGAACGAATAGGAGCAGCCCAGGCTACATATTATCTTGCATGGGATATGGGCAATGTTGTAGGCGGCGTTGTATGGGGGGCAATTCTTGAGTACGCAGGTTTTATAGCTATGTTTTGTGGGGCGACGGTATGCCTGATGCTGTCAGTTGCAATGAGCCTGCTTTTTTTTGTGAAAAAATAGCTGATAACATACTTTTGGTTAACTGTTCCTCCAGGACTTCGTCAAAGTCGAGAATAACTGAGATATAGCAAGAAACTTGAAATTCCACTGGCTTTTTTCCTTTCGAACCGTTAC
>JANLFJ010000039.1 GCA_024655825.1 Peptococcaceae bacterium
TGCTCATAGCCCGGGGAGACCCGGAGCGAATCAGGACAATCCTCCTGCCCAAAACGCCGGCAGTCCCGGAAACAAAAAAGAGGCCCGCTTCGCTGATGGATATGGAAGGCCTGCGGGAAAAGGTGGAGGCGGTTTTGAAACAGTTTGCCTGCAGGCTGCTCAAGGTTAATAACGAGAATATCGATGTTTATACCGGCCTGAATGAATACGGGTTTGATTCAATATCATTTGCCGGGTTTGCCGACAAAATTAACCAGGGATTAGGGCTTGATGTGACCCCTGCCGTCTTTTTTGAACATACAACGCTTCATAGTCTTGCCAAATACCTGACCGGAGAATACCAAGAACTGCTTTCGGCTCATTTTAGGAATGCCCAAAACGTTCAACCTTCGACAGGCACGGGGGAAGAAGTTTTACCGGCGAAAAAACGGCGTTCCCGGTTTGCATGTGAGGCGGCGGCGCCAGCCAAAGAAGGCGCAAAAGAATATGAACCTGTTGCGGTTATAGGCATGAGCGGCGTATTTCCCCAAGCGCGGGATTTGCAAGAATTGTGGAAAAACCTGGTTGAGGGGAAAGACTGTATCACGGAAATACCGCCCAGCCGTTGGGATTGGAGAGAGTATTACGGGGATCCGCAAAAAGAGCCGAATAAAACAAACATCATCTGGGGTGGTTTTATTGAGGGGGTGGATGAATTTGACCCATTGTTTTTCGGGATTTCACCCCGGGAAGCCGGGTTAATGGACCCGCAGCAGCGCCTGTTGATGATCCACGCCTGGAAGGCTATTGAAGATGCCGGATATTCGGCTCAAAGCCTTTCGGGAACTAAAACGGCCATCTTCGTGGGAACGGGGAATACCGGCTACAGCGGATTGATTTCTCGCGCCAACCTGGCAATTGAGGGATATACTTCAACAGGTTTAGTGCCTTCGGTGGGGCCGAACCGCATGAGTTATTTCCTCAATATTCACGGGCCAAGCGAACCCATCGAAACTGCCTGCTCAAGCTCGCTGATCGCTGTTTGCCGTGCGGTATGCGCACTTAACGACGGTTCCTGCGAAATGGCTATAGCGGGAGGAGTCAATACGATCTTAACCCCGGAGGCACACATCAGTTTCAATAAGGCCGGAATGTTAAGCGAGGACGGGCGGTGCAAAACATTTTCGGATAAAGCCAATGGTTACGTGCGAGGAGAAGGAGCGGGAATGCTGTTTTTGAAAAAGCTCAAAGACGCCCAAAGGGACAAAGACCACATCTACGGGGTGATTATAGGAGCGGCCGAGAACCATGGGGGCAGGGCCAATTCCCTGACTGCGCCCAACCCGAAAGCACAGGCGGATTTGCTGGTAACCGCGTACACGAGAGCCGGAATAGACCCGCGAACAGTAACCTATATTGAAGCCCACGGGACAGGCACCGAACTGGGTGACCCCATTGAAATAAACGGCATGAAAACAGCGTTTCAAGAGCTTTACCGGGCGACGGGAGATTCGCGGGTCAACGGCGCTCACTGCGGGCTGGGTTCAGTGAAGACGAACATCGGGCACTTGGAACTTGCGGCAGGTATTGCAGGGATGATCAAGGTGCTGCTGCAAATGAAAAACAGGACCCTGGTTAAAAGCCTTCATTGTGAGACCATCAATCCATATATCAAGCTCGAGGACAGCCCGTTTTACATTGTCCGGGAGACGGCGGAATGGAAAGCCTTAAAAGACCCGCTGGGCAATGATATTCCACGCCGGGCCGGGGTAAGCTCTTTTGGATTTGGAGGAGCTAACGCCCACGTCGTAATCGAAGAATATATACCAGCTGAGCCAAAACAGCCGCCGGTTGTGGTTGCGCGGGAGAAACCGGCCTTGGTTGTGCTGTCGGCCAAGAATGAGGAGCGCTTGAAAGAGCAGGCGAGGCAGCTGTTATCAGCCATTGAAGAACGGCATCTTTCCGATGCCGACCTCGTCGATATGGCCTATACGCTCCAGGTGGGGCGGGAGGCAATGGATGAGCGGTTGGCCATGATGGTGTGGTCAATTAAAGAACTCCAGGGAAAATTGGCGGGGTTTGTGCGCGGTCAGGACGGCCTGGACAATGTGTACCGCGGCCAGGTCAGGAATAATAGAGAATTGGTGGAGTTTATTAACGGGAACGAAGAAATTCGAGAAACTTACGAAAAATGGCTCAAACATAAAAAATATGGAAAGGTGTTGGAGCTTTGGGTAAAAGGGGCCAGGATCGATTGGCACATCTTGTATGAAGACAGCAAACCGCGCCGGATCAGCCTGCCGACTTACCCCTTCGCCAGGGAACGTTACTGGGTGCCGGATATGGAGGCGGTATTCGCCGGTTCGCAGAGGGTTACAGGAGCCAAAACCTCTCTTCATCCCCTGCTGCATGAGAACACATCCAGTTTTGCCGAGCAGCGGTTCACCTCAGTGTTCAGCGGCGGTGAATTTTTCCTGGCGGATCATGCGGTGATGGGCCGGCGGATTTTGCCAGGGACGGCCAGTTTGGAGATGGTCCGCGAAGCCGTTGAACGGTCCATTGGCCATGGAGAAGACAGCCGGGTAATGTTCCGCTTTAAGAATGTGGCCTGGCTGCGGCCAATCGCGGCAGGTTCGGAACCGCTCAGGTTGCACGTGGGGCTTTATCCTGAGAACAGCGGGCCAATAGCCTACAGGATATACAGCGAGCCAAAACCGGGCGATGAGGAACTTATCGTTTACAGCCAGGGTTTTGTGGAGGTGGGTTCCGCCGCCAAAGTCCCGTCCCTGGACCTTGAGTCAGTGCAGGCTCAATGCAGCGCGCAGTGCCTTGAGGGCGGTTGGTTTTACCAGGGCCTCCGGGAGGCGGGGGTTGATTACGGGCCTGGTTACCGGGGGATTGAGAAGCTCTATACGGGGCGGGACCAGGTGCTGGCGAAGCTGTCACTGCCTCCTGCAGTGTCTGCGGCGAAAGACGAGTACGTTTTACACCCCGCTTTGTTGGACTCGGCTGTCCAGGCTTCGCTTGTTTTGCAGGTTCCGGTTCATTTGGCCCGGCCCGGCGGCATCAAGATAAGCATGCCCTTTGCCGTAGACGAGCTTATTGTCTACAGCGGATGCGTCCCCTCCATGTGGGCGCTGGTTCGTAAAGAGGAAAGCGGAGCAGCCGCAGAAAACGCGCCAAAGTATGATATTGACCTCTGCGACGAAAAAGGCAGGATTTGTGTAAAAATGAGCGGGTTTTCGTCGAGAACACCGGCAGGGAAAAAGTTTGACGGGATTTCGCCGGCAGGTAGCGCTGAGGATGGTTCGGGAGAACAACCGCCAGGGACCGTGACCCTGGTTCCGGTGTGGGAAGCGGTCCGGCCGGTTAAAAAAGAGATTTCCCCCGCGCGTAGCGAGCGGGTGTTGGTGATAGGGGGGAGCCTGGAAAACAGGAAGGCCGTTCTCCGTCACTGCTCTCAGTCCAGGGTTGTGGAGATCGGGAAAGAGGACACCATAGACGGAATAACCGCAAAATTAAAAGGACACGAACCGCTTAAACATATCCTGTGGGCGGCCCAGGCCGCTTCTCCAGAGACAATGGCCGATGAAGCCCTGATTGAAGGACAAAAAGGAGGCGTGCTTCTTGTTTTCCGCCTGGTCAAAGCCTTGCTGGGATTGGGTTACGGCGCCAAAAACCTGAACTGGACGTTTGTTACCAACCAGACCCTGCCCGTGCATAAGAAAGAAAAGGTCAACCCTGTGAATGCAAGCATCCACGGGCTGCTTGGCTCTATGGCCAAAGAGTATCCCAACTGGAAAGTCAGGCTGGTAGATGTGGAAGAAGGCTGCGAGTGGCCGCTTGAAGGCATATTTGGACTTCCTTACGACCTGGACGGTAATGCCTGGGTCTACCGGGACGGCGAGTGGCGCCGGCAAAAGCTTGCGGCGGCAGGCGGCATTGCCGCCTTGAAACAGGTGTACAGGCCAGGAGGCGTGTATGTTGTAATCGGGGGCGCCGGCGGTCTCGGAGAGATTTGGAGCGAATACATGATTAGTCGCTACCAGGCAAAGCTGGTCTGGTTGGGCCGGAAAGAAAAGGATGGTGCCATCCAGGCCAAGCTGGACAAGCTGTCAAACCTGGGAGAAGCGCCCTGGTACATTGCGGCGGACGCGACCGACGGCGCGGCTCTGCAGAAAGCCTATCAAATAATAAAGAACAAGTATCCCCGGATCAACGGGGTGGTCCATTCCGCGGTCGGCCTGCTGGACCGGAGCCTGTCCAGTATGGACGAGGAGCATTTCCGGGCTGTGCTCGCGGTGAAGGTTGATGCCAGCGTGCGGATAGCCCAGGTATTTAATAAGGAACCCCTGGACTTTGTTTTGTTTTTCTCTTCCCTGGACGCATTTACTAAAGACCATGGCAAAAGCGGGTATTCCTCCGGCTGCGTTTTTATGGACGTTTTTGCTCACCAGCTTTCCCGCGAGTGGGACTGCGCGGTCAAGACAATAGATTGGGGTTACTGGGGCAACGTGGGCGTTGGCGCAGCCGTGCCGGAATCGTTTAAACAGCGGCTGGCCAGGTCCGGCATAGGACACCTGGAACCGAGGGCGGCCATGGAAGCGTTGGAGCTGCTGATGAACGGGGCCGTGGACCGGCTGGCGGTGTTGAGAATAACAAAACCGCTGGCTGTTGAAGAGTTTGCCCGTTCCGGATTGCTTGCGGCGCATCATGATCAAGCCGGTGTTCAACATGACCAAGCAATAGAAATTGTCAACGCAAACGAACTTGAGAAAGCGCGGGCATTTGTGGTCGAAGCCGCGTCCCAACTGCTTGCGCTGGAAAAACACACAATCGACGGCGAGGCCAGGTTTGAAGAAATCGGCTTTGATCAGGTCAAACTGGCCGCGCTTGCCGGTATTATCGAGCAAAGAATGAGCCAGGAAGCGACGCCCGCCGTTTTCATCGAGTGCGGTACCCTGAACCGCCTGGCGGAGTACCTGGTGAAAAAACGCGATACAAAAAGCCGTTCCCAGGCTGGGTTAAGGGAGGGGGAGTTATGAACGGGCAGATGGCTGAGGAAAGAATCAGGACGGTCATCAGGGAATGCGTGGCCCAAGAGTTGAAAATGGCGGCGAGCCAGGTCCAGGACGAGATAAGCTTCTCGGAATTCGGCGTCGATTCTATTATTGCGGTCAATCTTGTAAACCTGCTTAATCATAAACTTGGTTTCAAACTGCGGACAACGGTTTTCTTTGATTACAGCAGCGTAAACAAGCTGGCGCGACATATTATCGAAGAAAACAAGCCAGTTTTGACTAACTCGCTGCAGGAAGCTGCGCCTGCTGCAGAGGAAACCGTTCTGGACGCGGACAGCGACTTTAAGCCGGCAGCCGGGATTTGGAAAAAGAACCGCTTTCAAGCAAGGGACGCGGTTTTTTCCACGGGTGTACAAAAGGAAGCAATTGCGGTTATCGGGATGAGCGGGCGGTTCGCCAAGTCAAAGACGTTGAGCGAACTGTGGGAACATCTGGCCAGCGGAGACGACCTGGTGGAAGAGGTTACCCGCTGGAATCTTGCGGAGTATTTCCCAGGGGAGAAATACTGCAATTACGGCAGTTTCCTGGATGATATAGACCTGTTCGATCCTCTCTTTTTCAACATCTCAGGGCTGGAAGCAGCTTATATGGACCCGCGGCAGCGCATATTTCTGGAAGAGTGCTGGAAAGCGCTGGAAGACGCCGGTTATGCGGGGGAAGGGTTGAAAGGACGCTCTTGCGGCGTTTACGCGGGCTGCGGCGCCGGGGATTATCACCTGCTGCTGGGTGAAAATCCTCCCGCCCAGGCGGTCTGGGGCAACGACAGCGCCGTGATCCCAGGACGCGTCTCTTACTATTTGGATATTCACGGGCCCGCCGTATCCGTTGACACGGCCTGCTCAAGTTCCCTGGTGGCCGTTCACCTGGCCTGTCAGGGCCTGTGGACCAAAGAGATAGACCTGGCCTTGGCCGGTGGTGTGTATCTTAATTGTACCCCGGGCCTGTATATACCGGGGAATAAAGCGGGAATGCTCTCTCCTTCGGGGCGCTGTTACACCTTTGATGAGCGCGCGGACGGATTCGTTCCGGGGGAAGGCGCTGGGGTGGTTGTGCTTAAACGGCTTGCAGAGGCTGCAGCCGACGGGGATTATATCTATGGAATAATCCGGGGCACCGGCATCAATCAGGACGGCGCAACCAACGGGATCACGGCGCCCAGCGCCTTGTCGCAGGAGCGCCTGGAGTGTTATGTATACGATAATTTCAATATCAATCCCGAAAACATCCAGGTGGTTGAGGCGCACGGCACAGGTACAAAACTGGGCGACCCCATTGAATACCAGGCGCTTACCCGGGCTTTTAGAAAGTACACCAATAAGAAGGAATACTGCGCCATAGGCTCGATCAAGTCCAATTTAGGGCACACGACTTATGCCGCTGGTGTCGCCGGCCTCATCAAAGTCCTGCTCTCGTTGAAGCACAAGCAAATCCCCCCCTCGCTCCATTTTCGTTCCGGCAATGCCAATATCCGGTTTAAAGACAGCCCTTTTTATGTGAATACGGTTCTTAGGGAATGGAAAACCGCGGATGGCTCAGGCCGCATGGCTGCTGTAAGTTCCTTCGGACTCAGCGGGACCAACGCTCATTTGGTGGTGGAGGAAGCTCCAGCCCGAAAACAACAGTATTCGGAAAGATCGGGGTACCTGGTGGTATTGTCAGCCAGGACCGCCGGGCAATTAAAAGAGCAGGCGAAACAGCTTGTTGAATACTGCGGGCGTGAACCGCGCGCGGACTGCGGGGATATAAGCTTTACCTTGTTGCTGGGAAGAAGGCACCTGGACCACCGCCTGGCCTGTATTGCCCGCAGCCGGGCGGAGCTTGCCGGCAAGCTGAGAAGATGGCTGGAAGAAGGCCGGGCGCCGCAGGTTTACCATTCGGTACTGGAGGAAAACAACCGGCGTGAACACCCGTCCCTGAAACAATATGGGAATCAATGCATCGCCAGGTGCCGGCCCGGCGGTGGTGAAAACGAGTATTTGGAACACCTGTCGGTGGTTGCCGAATTGTATGTCCAGGGATACGAGCTGGAAATCGAGAAGCTGTTTGCCGGTGACCGCTACGGCAGGATTCCTTTGCCCACTTATCCTTTTGCCCGGGAGCGTTACTGGGTGGATGAACCATCCAGCCGTTTTAGGCCGCTGGGAATTAATCCTGTGATTTCAAAGGGAGGCCAGGAACCGGCTTGCGGCAGGGAGGAAACTCTTCCTGAAGATTTGGAGGCCAGAGGCAGGCAGTGGAAGGAAATAGAGAGCGAGCTCTGCCGGCTGCTTTGGCACCAGCTGCAGGCAATGGGACTTTTTAAAGAAAAGCATTTTGCCGCCGCCGACATCAAAGCAAAGGCCGGAATACGCGGGTTATACGACAGGTGGTTGGAAGAAAGCCTGGCGGTTTTGGCCAGGAACGAATATCTCCGGTGCGATGGAGCATCGTACAGCCTGATTGACGGTTTGCCGGCGGGAACGGATAAGGCGTGGGAAGAGTGGGAGCGAAAAAAAGGTGTTTGGCTGGAGGATCCCGGCCTGAAAGCCCCGGTTTCCTTGGCGGAAGCTACCCTGCGGTCTTTGCCGGAAATACTTACCGGCAAGGTGCTGGCGACGGAGGTGATTTTCCCGGGGTCTTCCATGGAGCTGGTGGAAGGCATTTATAAAAACAATGCCGTGGCGGATTACTTTAATGGAGTGGCTGCCGGAAAGGTAGCCGCTTGTTTGCGGGAAAGACTGAAACAGGACCCGGGCGCCCGGTTATCCATCCTGGAAATTGGCGCGGGAACAGGGGGCACAAGCAAGACGGTCCTGGCCCAAATTCGTCCTTTCCGGGAGCATGTGCGGGAGTACTGTTATACAGATATTTCCAAGGCGTTTTTGATGTATGCCGAAAAGGAATACGGACCGCAAAACCCATATTTGACCTACCGAATATTTAACGTGGAACTGCCGCCGGCTGAACAAGGCATCGGGGCTGGGGAATACGACATTGTGATTGCCGCCAATGTTCTGCACGCCACTAAAAACATTCGCCGCACCTTGCGCAACACCAGGGAGGTTTTAAAGGAAGGCGGTCTTCTGGTGTTAAACGAGATCAGCGGCGGCAGCGTCTTTTCCCACTTGACTTTTGGATTGCTGGAGGGATGGTGGCTGTACGAAGATACCCTGCTGCGCATTCCCGGCAGCCCTGCCCTGTCTTCGCAAACCTGGCAGGCTGTGCTGGAGGAAGAGGGTTTCAGCCAGGTTGTTTTCCCGGCAAAAAAAGCGCATGAGTTAGGCCAGCAGGTTATTGTCGCCCGGAAAGGCAAGGAGGTGAAACCGCTTCAGGCGGGAGGACCTGCACAAGATTTGCTGCGGGAACGAAGCAAGTCGTATTTCCAAAGAATGATCGGCGATCTGCTCAAAATCCCGTTTGAAAAAATAGAGCCATCAGCACCGTTGATTCAATACGGTCTTGACTCGATTTTGATTGGGCAGCTTACCGCCAGACTGCGCGAAACGTTCGATGACCTCAGCGGCGCCCTGCTTTTCGAACACCAAACAATTGATGACCTGGTTGATTATTTCCTAAGCGCGCAAAAGGAATCGTTGGTCAGCCTGCTGGAGGGAGAAAATCCCGAAGCCGGCGGTGAAAAGTTTTCAGCAGGCGGCGAGGTTGTTGTAAAACCGCCGCCGGCGCATCAACCCGGACCTTACGGGGAAGCCGGGGTTTCATTACGGGCTTTGAACAGCCGGGACATTGCCGTCATAGGGCTGGCCGGACGTTATCCGGGGGCCAGGAATGTACGGGAGTTTTGGAAAAATTTATGCGAGGGAAAGGACTGTATTACAGAAATACCTCCAGACCGTTGGGACCACAGCCTTTACTTCGACCCGGACAAAAACAAGGCCGGTAAAACCTGCTGCAAGTGGGGAGGGTTCATCGAGGGCGTGGACCGGTTTGACCCCCTTTTCTTTAATCTTTCGCCGCATGAAGCGGAAAACACCGACCCCCAGGAACGTCTTTTCCTGGAGACGGTTTGGGAACTGATGGAAAGCGCCGGCTATACGAGAAAGAGCCTCCAGCAGTTGTACCAGGGAAGAGTCGGGGTGTATGTCGGCGCGGTGTACCAGCAATACCACAATGCCAGCCTGTTTTCCGTGCCGGGACCCTTTTTGGCCACTTCATCCTGCAGTTACATCGCCAACCGGGTTTCCCGTTTCTTCGATTTTCAGGGGCCCAGCCTATCCGTGGATACTGCCTGTTCTTCTTCCGCTACTGCGGTTCATCTGGCCTGTGAAGGCCTGAGGAGGGGAGAATGCCGGCTGGCAGTAGCCGGCGGCGTAAACCTTATCCTTAATCCTTTGAAATACCTGGTATTGAGCAAAGCCCAGCTGCTGGGAAGCCATTCCGGCAGCAGGAGTTTCGGGGGCGGAGATGGTTTTTTGCCGGCAGAAGGCGCAGGCGCGGTGTTGTTGAAACCGCTGGACCAGGCAGAGCACGACGGCGACCCCATTCTGGCCGTCCTTAAAACCACGATGATCAACAACGGAGGCAACTCCGGCGGGTACAACATTCCCAACCTTAACGCCCAGGCTCGATTGATTGAAGAAAACCTCGGCCAAGCAGGTATTGACCCCAGGTCGATAAGTTATGTCGAGGCTGCCGCCATGGGTTCGGCAGTGGGAGATGTCATTGAAGTCGCCGCTTTGAGCAGGGCATTTCAAAAACATACCACAGACCGTCAATTTTGCGCCATCGGATCGGTTAAATCCAACATCGGTCATGCGGAAACAGCTTCGGGGATCTCGCAGCTGACCAAGGTGGTTTTACAGCTGCAGCACCGGCAGCTGGTCCCGTCAATTAAGGCGGACCCTCTTAACCCCGGCCTGAACCTGGCGAACACTCCGTTTTACCTGCAGCGAGAACTCCAGGAATGGAAACGACCCGTCGTGAAAATCCGCGGGAAGGAGCAAGAGTTTCCAAGGCGGGCCACCGTTAGTTCATTTGGAGGAGGGGGTTCGAATGTCCACCTGGTTGTAGAAGAATACATCCCTGAACAAGCAGAGGATTACCCTGTTGGTTTTACCGCTTCACCGCAGGTGGCGGTGTTTTCGGCGAAAAGTGAGGAAAGGCTGCGGGAAGCTGCCCGTCAAATGCTGGGGTATTTGGAGGAGGAGGAGAAGGGACTTTCCCTGAGTGATCTTGCCTATGCCTTGCAAGCAGGGCGGGAAGAAATGGAATGCCGCCTGGCGGTTGTGGCGGCGGATCTGGAACAACTGGCCGCGGGTTTGAGAATGTACCTGGAATCGCGGGAAAAAGGCGAGGGGATCGCGCCTGTCCCACCAGTTTTTACCGGCAGTTTAAAAGAAGGACGGCAGGCGACGGAGAGCCTTTTTTCCGGCAAGACCGGGGAGGCGTTAATCAAGGAACTCCTGGATGAAAAGGACCTTTCAAAAATAGCTCTTTATTGGGCGAAAGGAGGCGAAATTCCCTGGGAATCGCTGCAGGAAGGGCATAAGGCCCGCAGGATTTCTTTACCCACTTACCCTTTCGAAAGAATGCGGTGCTGGAACGGACCCTGGAAAAGTGAAACAGGAAGGCCAGAACGAAATGAGAAAGGGGGTTGGGGACTATTAAAAATGCTGGCTGCGCTGTGGAAAAAGAGAAAAGAAAAGAGGGAAAGCGACGAATGAAACTGGAAATTTTAGAATACCTGCCCGGGGCCAAAACAAATAAGCCCCCGCTTCTTTTCGTGCACGGGGCATATCAAGGCGCCTGGTGCTGGGAGGAGAATTTCCTCCCGTATTTCTCCTCAAAGGGTTTTGCCTCATATGCCTTGAGTTTCCGGGGACATGGGGAAAGCGAGGGCTTTCAAGAACTTCATTCTTTTACTTTAAAAGATTATTTGGAAGATGTGCTTGAAACGATGACCCGCTTGAAAACAAAACCGGTATTAATTGGTCATTCCATGGGTGGAGCGGTTGTTCAAAAAATATGCCATTTGTATCCGGAAAAGGTTGAGGCAGCCGTCCTCATGGCTTCCAACCCTCCGCAGGGTATGCGGAAAGAAATTCGGCGGATGTTGTTTACCAGCTTTAGAGGCGTTATTAAATTGGCCAGGTTCAATAAAGGGGTCAGGGATAAATTCCCGTGGGAGCTGTTCTTTTTTAAAGAACCAGAGGGCGAAAAAAAGGAAGCACTGTTAAATCTGCTGCAGCCGGAATCAAACAAAGTACGCCTGGAAATGTTCAGGCCGGTTGCCCCGGCGGAAGTTAATAACGAAGTGCCGGTCCTGGTGATCGGTTCAATGGAAGACCGCTGGTTTAACGAAAAAACCACCGTTTCCATCGCCAGGAAATACAAAGCAAAAACAGTCATTTTTCCCGGAATTGGTCACGAGATGATGTTGGAATCCAATTGGAAAACTGTCGCTGATGAAATCATTGCTTTTTTGTTTGAAATCGCCTCCAGTTGAAATGATTGGTGGTGAGCGAATGGGTTTTGTTTTTAATCTGTCGGCTTTTGAAAACAATATTGCCGTAATTAGTGAAGAGGGCGAGCGTTATTATTACGGAGACCTGAACTACCTTTGCGGTAGGATGGAGACGTTTTTCGAAGCAAAGGACAAACAGCTAATCATGATCCAGGCCAAAAATAATATTGAGACTCTTACGGGCTACCTGGCTGCGGTGCAAAGCGGCAATGCGGCGATGCTCGTTGATGCCAATCTGGATCAGGCGCTTATGAACATCCTGATTGAAGTTTACCAGCCCGATTATCTTTGGGGACCTAAAAAAGGTGAGCGGGGGGCGGTATATGCGTCCAGGAATTATGAACTGGTCCGATTCGATTGGCCCGGTGAAGCAAAACTCAATCCCTCTCTTTGTGTGCTTCTTTCAACTTCCGGTTCGACAGGGTCGCCTAAAACGGTAAGGCTGACCAGTGATAATATCGTCGCCAATGCACGCTCCATAGCGGCTTATCTTAATCTTGACGAAACTGAAAGGCCGGCGACAAATCTGCCGTTCCATTATTCTTACGGCCTGTCGATTATTAACAGCCACCTGCTGGTAGGCGCCGCCGTTCTTTTGACCGGCACTCCGGTTGTCAAGAAAGATTTTTGGGATTTCTTCAAAAGGGAAGCGGGAACTTCCCTGGCCGGCGTTCCCTATACATACGAACTTTACAAGAAGATCGGCTTTTTTAAAATGGACTTGCCTTCCCTGCGTTATATGACTCAAGCCGGTGGGAAACTGGATACGGGTATAATACTTGAATTCGCCAGGTTTTCGCGGGAAAAGAAGTTCGAATTTTACGTTATGTACGGCGCTACCGAAGCTACGGCGCGCATATCGTATTTGCCCCCGCAGTACAACATTGAGAAAGCGGGAAGCATAGGCAGAGCGATACCCCAGGGCAGAATGCGGCTGGTGGACGAATCCGGGGGAACCGTTACCAAGCCCTATACGGAAGGGGAACTGGTTTACGAAGGGCCCAACGTGATGATGGGGTATGCCCACAGCCGCCAGGACCTGGCCAGGGGTGATGAAATGTTTGGGGTGCTGAAAACGGGAGACGTTTCTTATTTTGACGAAGACGGGTTTTTTTATATCACTGGTCGTAAAAGCAGGTTTTTGAAAATCCTGGGGAAAAGGGTCGGGCTTTCGGAAATCGAGGAACATCTGCGCAGCAAGGGATTCGATTGTGTTTGCGGTGGGAAAGACGACCTGCTGTTGATCGCCTGCCAGCAAGGAGAAGCGGATGGCGACCGGCGGGAAACTGTTGAGAAAATCAAGACGGAAATTGCGACCAGGTATAAAATACCCCTGGATTTGCTCGATGTGTTTATGATAAACGATGTTCCCCGGAACAGCGCGGGAAAAATAAATTACCAGGAGGTCTTTTCCAAGAAACTGAAGGGGAGTGAAGAAGGTGGCGGATAACCTGGTTGTCAGGGAGCAGTTTAATAAACAGGCGGCCAATTTTAATAACTGGCCTGTTACGCAGGACGAGCGGAATCATCGATTCCTGTACGACTTTTTTGACCTTGAAGCCGCTGACCGGCTGCTGGACATTGCCTGCGGCACGGGCGCGTTTTCCGTATACGCGGGGCGAAGGATACGCGCTGTGTGGGGAGTGGACATTTCCGAGAAAATGATCGAGATTGCCGCCGAATGCGCCGCAAGAAACGGTTTAAACAACGTGAGTTTTTTGCGCTGCGGCGTTGAAAAGCTGCCTTTTGCCGACGGCAGTTTTGAATGCGTTGTTTCCAAGTCCGCCTTCCATCACCTGAAAGACGGCGAGGCCGTGTTCAAGGAAATGGCGAGGTGCTGCAAGACACAGGGACGAATTGGCCTCCAGGACATAGTTTTATACGGCGATAAGAAGCTGGATGCCTTTTTTGAGGAACTGGAACGTGATATAGACTTAAGCCATAATCTTTCGCTGTCCAAACAGGAAATGATCGATTTTTATAAAGGAAACGGCATAAAAGTTACCCGTTTGTTCGAATCGGTATCCGAACTGAATTTTGCCGAATATGTCAATCATGCTGTGCAAACTAGCGAGGCGAAAGCGAAGATCGAGAAGATGCTTGATTTTGGGTTAAGGGACGCCGATATATCTCGCTGGTTGGAAGTGAGAAACGGCGTTTGTTTTTGGAAAAGGAAAGTGCTGACCATAGCGGGAGAAAAATTGGAATAATTCTACCGGGGAGTGAAGGAGTCAGTGGAACGGGGTATGGTGAGGGAGAGAATTCAAAAATTTATGGAAGAAGCGTTTCAGGTTAAGTTTGGCCATGACCTGGAGGAGGACAGTGACCTCTTCAAGGCGGGGGTCATTGACTCTTTCGGTTATCTCAAGCTTATCAAGCACCTGGAAGATGAATTTGAGATCAAATTTTCGGAAGAGGAAATATTATCCAATATATTTGTGACTTTTTCAGGCATTGTGGAATGCATAACCCAAAAAGCGCAGGCAAGGTGTTGAGAACAGGCGCGCGGACGGAAGGGGAGGTTAGAATGAAGGTGAATGCCGGTAAAACGGAAGAACGAATAAACGGGCAAGGGACTGCGGGTGAAAAAGGCATCGCCGTTGTCGGGTTGAGCCTGCGCTTCCCGAAATCAGATACGCTGGAGGAATTTTGGGGACATCTTGAAGCCGGAGAATGCTTGGTGACGGAGGTGCCGCCTGATCGATGGAATAAGGGGAAGTATTACGGAGACCCGAGGAGAGAGGCCAACAAGACCAACAGCGTCTGGGGAGGTTTTATCGAGGGGGCGGATTGTTTTGACGCTTCTTTTTTTCAAATTTCTCCAAGGGAAGCAGTATTTATGGACCCCCAGCAGCGCATCGTTTTGGAACTGGCCTGGAAAGCGATTGAAGACGCCGGGTACCGGGCCGGTTCTCTGAAGGGTTCAAAAACAGGAGTGTTTATCGGGGTGTGCAATACGGACTATACGGAAATGATTGAAAAACACATTGAGGAAATTGACGCGTATATCCCTACAGGCACCTCGTATTCCATACTGGCCAACCGGATATCGTATTGGTTCGATTTCAAGGGACCCAGCATTACGGTTGATACCGCCTGCGCCGGTTCCCTGGTTGCTGTTCACCAGGCGGCCAGCGCCCTGTTAAACAAGGAGTGCGAGTGGGCCTTAGCCGGTGGAGTGAACCTTTGCTGGTCGCCGAGGCGCTTTATCGCCCTGAGCCAGAGCGGCATGCTTTCCAAGGACGGGAAGAGCAAGGCGTTCGATGAAAAAGCGGACGGATATGTGCGGGGAGAGGGAGGAGCGCTGCTGGTTCTTAAACCGCTGTCCAGGGCGGTAGAAGACAAGGACCATATATATGCCGTGATCAGGGGAACAGGGACCAACCACGGGGGGCGGACCAGTTCTTTGACGGTCACGAATCCCATGGCGCAGGCAGACCTTATTGCGGAGGTCTACGAGAAAGCGGGCATTGCTCCGGACACAGTGAGCTACGTAGAAACCCACGGGCCCGGAACACCGCTGGGCGACCCGATCGAAATACTGGGTTTGAAGACGGCTTTCAAGAATTTGGAAAGAAAGTTCGGCTTACAGTTGAAAGAATCAACGTGCGGGTTAGGTTCAGTAAAAACAAACATCGGTCATCTCGAATCCGCCGCAGGGGTAGCGGGGGTTATAAAAGTGATCGCTTCTATGAAATACAGGACACTCCCGGCCAGCCTCCACTTCAACCGCCTTAATCCCGTGATCGACCTTGCCGGCAGCCCGTTTTACATTGTCAGTGAAAAAAGACCGTGGGAAACAAAAAAGGATAACGGAGTATGCCTATACCCCAGAAGGGCGGGCGTCAGTTCGTTCGGCTTCGGCGGGAGCAACGCGCATGTGGTTTTGGAAGAATATCTTCCAGGGGAAAGCACGGGACACCGAGAGCAGGGAACGGAATTTGAAGGAACTCCAGCGCTTGTACCGCTTTCAGCGCAAAATACCGACCGCCTTCTTGAATATGCCAGAAAACTCCTGGATTTTCTTCTAAGACAGGCTGGTAAGCAAGAGGTGACGCTGGCTGAGTTGGCTTTTACCCTGCAGGTGGGCCGCGAAGCCATGAAGGAACGGGTGATTTTTTTAGCAAAGGATATACCCGACTTGATCAGGCGGCTGGGGGCCTTTATTGGAGAGGAGCAGGAAATCGTCAACTGTTGGCGTGGACAGGCAGGTCAGGATAACCAGATAATCAACTTTTTGAATGAAGAAGATTACCAGGAATTAGTTAATAAATGGATCCTAAAAAAGGAGTATAAAAAGATAGCTGAGATGTGGGCCAGAGGTGCTTCTTTTGACTGGGAACTGCTTTACGGAAACAGCAAACCTCGCCGGATCAGTTTGCCCACTTATCCCTTTGCCAGGGAACGCTACTGGATACCCATGACCAAAAACGACAGCGACAGCGGAAAAAAAATAAACGACGCCGGTTTGACGGCCCAAAGAAGGGAATGTTTTTTGTACAAGCACTGGGAATCCTGCCCGGCAAAACCTGCCGGGGAATGCAGGCGCACGGTGGCGATTATAACGACGGAGGAAACGAGCGGCCTGGCGGTCAAACTGGCCGGGCGTTTTTCGAGAAGCGCTATTATTCGGGATGGTGAACTGGCCTCTTTGCTTCATCAACCAGCAGAGAAGTGGAAAGAGTATGACGGCGTGATAGATATAACAGGCTGCGGCAGGAGGATAAACCAATCTCTGGATTGGCTGTTTTGGCTTCAACGGCTCATTGATGAGGGCCGTCAGGAAGGTTTGACGGCGCTTTGTGTTACCAAGGGGCTGGAATCTTTCCAGAACAACGCCGTCAACCTGTCCGGGGCAGTCCGCGCCGGGTTGTATCGCATGCTGCAAAGCGAATACGCTCATGTAAGGTCGCGCCATCTCGATGTGGACCCGCACGCGGGCGAGGCGGCGACAGCGGAGCAAGTCGCTGCCGAGTATTTGGCAGGCAGCGAGGAAGCGGAAACCTGCTTCCGCCAGGGAGAGCGTTACCGGGCCTGCCTGCAAGAACTTCAAGAACAAGCGGAGGAGAAGCCTGAACAGGCGCTGGCGTTTCCCCAAGACCACGTGTTATTGGTTACAGGCGGGACCCGGGGACTGGGCCTGCTGTGCGCCCGGCACTTTATGGAAAAGCACGGCGTCAAGCGGCTGGTCCTTATGGGGCAAAAGCCGCTTCCGCCCAGGGAGCAGTGGGATTTATACAGGGACGACAATTCTTTGGCCTTTAAAATACAGGCCGTGCGAGACCTGGAAGAACACGGGGCCCTGGTGCGGGTGCTGGCTGTTTCGCTGCCGGACGAAGATGGCCTTAAAATGTGCCGGCATGAGATAAAGACAACCATGGGTCCTGTCGGGGGAATAATCCACTGCGCGGGTAGCCTTGACCTGGAAAACCCCGCGTTTGTACGCAAAACACCTGAGGCGTTCCGGCAGGTATTCAGCCCCAAGGTTGACGGTCTTGACGCATTGTACCGGGTTTTTCAAAAGGAACCCCTGCGGTTTTTCGTCCTGTTTTCATCGGTTTCGGCCGCTGTTCCTTCCCTTGCTTCAGGCTTAAGCGATTACGCCATGGCCAACGCTTACCTGGACTATTTTGCCCAGGCGCATGCTGAGGAATGCCCGATCGTTAGCATCCAGTGGCCTAGCTGGAAGGAGTCGGGGAGGGGAGAGGTAAAAAACAGGGCCTATCAACAGACGGGACTGTTAAGCCACACGGATGCGGAAGGGCTGCGGCTTTTGGACAGGGTTGTTTGCGGAAAGCTTGGCCCTGTTATCCTGCCTGCGGTGGTCAATCCCGACGCCTGGATGCCTGAAAGGCTGATGTCACGCCCGATTCGTGAAACCCCGGATGAGGGTTCTTACAGGTGTTTTAACAGCGGAGAGGAGCAGAAGATTGCCGGCGGCCTGGCCGAGGAGACGCAAAAATGGTTGACAGGCCTTTTCGCCGGGGAATTGAAGATAGACCAGGCAAAACTCGAGGCGGGCAAGCCGTTTCAGGAGTACGGAGTTGATTCCATAATGCTGGCGCAGGTAATAACCAGGATGGAAAAAGAACTGGGGAGTATTTCTCTCGAACCGTCGGCACTGCTGGAACATCCCACGATAAAAAGCCTGGCCTGTTATTTAACGGGGGAACACCCGGCAGCTTTAGCATCCTTGTTTTCTGCCGGGTCTTCGAGCGCTGGAACCGCGGCCCGGCAGGAGGAGTCAGGAAAAATAAGGAAAAAGGGCGGCAAGGAAAAAATCGCGGTGGTGGGATTAGCCTGCCATTTCCCTGAAGCGGCTGATGCCGCCGTATTCTGGGAAAACCTTAAATCCGGCCGGGACAGCATGCGTGAAGTGCCGAAATCACGCTGGGACTGGGAAAAGTATTATTATTCCGGCGATTACCGGGAAGGAAAAAGCATCAGCAAATGGGGGGCGTTTTTAGAAGGGATCGAGGAGTTTGACCCTGGTTATTTTAGAATAGCGGAGTCTTTGGCCCCTCATATTGATCCGTTGCAGCGCCAGTGGCTGGAGGTATGCGCGGAGGCTTTGGCGGACGCTGGTTTTGAACAAGACAGGCTGTGGGGCAAAAAAGTGGGAGTTTTCGTGGGTGCAAGAACGGCTAATTTTTCCTATAAGTATCAAGGATTCAATAAAGACAGGATTGTGGGCACGGGACAAAATTTTATTGCCGCTCACCTGGCGCATGTGTTTAATTTTAAAGGTCCCAACATGGTCATAGATACGGCGTGTTCCAGTTCGTTGACCGCTGTTCATTTGGCCGTGCGGAGCATTCAAAACGAAGAAGCGGAAATTGCGCTGGCCGGCGGGGTGGAAATTCTGCTTGACGAAACGTTTTATCTGGTTTTGAGCGCGGCAAGGATACTGTCGCCGGAAGGGCGCTGCAAGACTTTCGATGCCGGCGCGAACGGAATAGGAATCGGTGAAGGCTGCGCTGCGATGGTCTTAAAACCTCTTACAAAGGCGGTAATGGATAATGACAAGATCTACGGGGTGATTGACGGTTCGGCAGTAAATAACGACGGGCACACGATGGGCATAACCACACCTAATCCCGAGGCGCAGCAGGAACTTATCGAAGCGGCGATTGACGACGCGCAGGTTGCTCCTGAGACCATAAGCTATATCGAAGCCCACGGGACGGGCACGCTGATCGGCGACCCCATCGAGTTGAAGGGGTTAACGAGGGCTTTCGCCAGGTATACGGCGAAAAAACAATTCTGCGGGGTAGGAAGCGTAAAAAGCAATATTGGACACCTGCTCAACGCCGCGGGGGCGGCGAGCCTGGTGAAGGTTTTCTTAGCCATCATTCACCGAAAGATACCCCCCACGCTGCACTGCAACAGCCCTAACCCGCGATTTAATTTTGATGACTCGCCGTTTTACCTGGTTAGGGAGTTGAAGGAATGGACCACCGAAAACGGGGTCTTGCGGGCAGGGATCAGCGCGTTCGGGTTGGGAGGAAACAATGCCCACATCATTGTCAGCAACGAGGGAGTGCCTTCTACCCATACGGCATCGCTCGAACCGAAAGGGCATAAAATCGAGTTCAAAAGAAAACGGTACTGGCCGGATGTGAGCAATGGGCAGGGACAAAAAGAAGAAGAACAGGATTTCCTGGCGCTGTTTGAACAGTCGAGAGTGGAGATGGAGAGTGAAAACACATGGTAAATCAAAAAAAAGAAACTTTCCTCCAAAAAATAAAATACGGCAACTACATAGTCCGCGATCACCTGGTCCACGGGATCCGGACCCTTCCCGGGGTAACGCTGCTGGATATGGTTTACCGGCTGGCGGAGACTTACCTGGGAACCAAGGACATTGAACTGCGAGATGTCTTGTTTAATCAGCCGGTTGTTGTTTCGGAACGCTTCGACAAGCACTTGCATGTCACTTTTACACCGGGAGAATCCTGCTGGAAAGTGACCGTCGCCAGCCAAAAAGTGAAGGACGGCCTGTTTGTTGAAGAGCGGCACGACCAAAACATGGAGTGCCTGCTCTTGTTGAGAGAAGACATCAACAAGGGCAAAAAGCTTGATGTGAACGGGTTTATCAATAACTCGACAAGGCAGTGGGACATGGATGACCTGTATGCCTTGGCCAGGAAGGCTGGTATTAATCATTATTCATTTATGAAGACAAGGGGAACTGTTTATCAACAAGAAAACGAAGAATTGATGAGACTCCAGCTGAGTGAGATCGCCGAAAAATACCGGTCCAGGTTTTATGCGCATCCCGCTTTTTTGGACGGATCGACTTTTGCCGGCCTTTCATTCCAGTTAAGCGGTGAGCTAAAATACGTTTTCCACGGCGACAGGCCTTATATTCCTTTCACCATCAAACGGTTTTGCATTAACCGATCCTTACCGTCGAGGATATACACCCATTCGCAAAAACGGGGGTCCCCGGCGTCAGTTGAAGAAGAAATCCCGGACCTTATTTCGAACGACATTACGGTATTTAACGAAGCGGGTGATGTGCTGGTTGAGTTTGAACAATTGACTTTGAAACGGATCAGGGAACCCCGCTTGATCGAAAGGCTGCTTGAAGTCGGGACCGGGCGGCGCCTTACAGGAGGAGAGGATGAAAAACAAGAGGAAAAGGAAAAGCTGCAGCCGTCAAACACTGCAGACGGCCGCCCGGAAGCCGGGTCAGAACTGGTTATCGCTTCTTACTTGAAAAAGGAAATTGGCAGGGTTTTAAGAAAAAGTCCGGACGAAATCGATGAGGCGGCTGGTTTTTACGAACTGGGGTTGGATTCCACGCACTTGCTGGGTTTTGTCAAAACGCTCGAACAAAAATTAGGCCGGCAGTTGTACCCGACCCTGTTGTTTGAGTACCCGTCAATTCACAGGCTGTCGGACTATTTGCTGGAAAACCACGGGAACCTTTTGACGAGCCTTGACCGGGAAGAAAGTTGGGAAGAAAGCGTCGAGGTAAAAAGTGTGAGGGCTAAAAAAGAAAGCCGCGACTGTAAAATGCTTTATTTCAAGCCTTTTTGGAAAGAACAGGAGGCTGTTGGTGAAAACCAAACCGCCAGCCGCCGCCTGGTGGTTCTTTACGACGGCCCAGAAGAACTGCGGGCGGTTATAAAAAACAAGCTGGGCGGCGCAGGCGTTGTTCTCTTGAATTCGCAGCGTACAGATATTGCGGGACGGTTTGAAGACAAGTTTATTCAGTTGGTGGAAAGCATTCAAAAAAGCCTTCAAGATATTCGCGAGGGAAAAGAGGCCGAACTCCTGGTGCAGGTTGTGGCGGGTTCAGGCGAGGAGAGCGTTTCTGCGTTGGCGGTGGGAGGTTTGCTCAGGACAGCTTTCCTGGAAAACCCCAGGGTTAAGGGACAGGTCATTGTCATTGACCGCCTGCCTACCCGGTCGCCGCATCTCATTGCGGAAATACTGCAAGAGGAGGCGCTTTCTCAAGCAAAAGGGACGCTGGACATTCATTACCGGGGGGATACGCTCAAACGTCATGTCAGGCAGTTAATGGAAGTCAGGGCAGAAAAAGAAACAAGCCGGTCTTGGGTTAAGGAAGGCGGCGTGTACGTGATCACCGGCGGAATGGGCGGCCTGGGTCTTTTGGTTGCCGGTTGGCTGGCCGGGAAGGCCAAAACAAGCCTGGCCCTGATCGGCCGTTCCAGGCTTGATCAGGGAATGAAAGAAAAAATGGACCGGTTGGCTCAAAAGGGTGCCAGGGTTCTGTATTTGGAGGCGGACATCAGCCGGGAAGCCGATGCCGCCAGAGCAATTGAAGCGGTGAAAGAACGTTTGGGGCCGGTTACGGGCGTGATTCACTGCGCCGGGATAATCAAGGACCAGTTGATTATAACCAAGACACCGCAGGAAATCAGGGATGTTTTTCAGCCGAAAGTGCGCGGGATTTGCAACCTTGATGAAATTACCAAGGGAGAAAAACTCGATTTCTTCGTTGTTTTTTCATCCATTTCAGCTGTTATGGGAAACCTGGGTCAGGCGGACTATGCAAGCGCCAACGCTTTCATGGATCATTTTACCGCCCTGCGCCAGGAAAAGGTGGAACGAGGGGAACGTTACGGAAAAACGGTTGCGGTTAACTGGCCGCTTTGGTCCGGGGGCGGGATGCGAATCCACGGCCAAACGGAAGACTTCTTGTTTGACAGCTACGGGCTCAAGCCACTGCCGCCTGCATTGGGTTTGCAGGCCCTTGAACTGCTGTTAAGCCTGGATGTGACGCAGACAGCTGTCTTTTACGGCGATGAGCGGAAAATGCGCGGCTGGCTAAAGGCGCATGCGGCCTTAATAGAAGAAAGCTGCGGGGAGTTAAAGAAAACGGCGAGTGTTCAATTTTTTTCCAATGCCAACCATGGGGAAAACTTTTATAAACAAGAATACACTCCGGGCGACATTGCGGTGATAGGAATGTCGGGACGATACCCGCAAGCCGAGTCGATTGAACGGTTTTACCGGAACCTGAAAGAGGGGAAAGACTGCATTACCGGGTTTCCCAAGGACAGGTGGAAGAATTACCGGTTCTCATACGATGTAGAACAGTTTTACAGGTTCGGGGGATTTCTTGAACGAATTGACTGCTTTGATCCGCTCTTCTTTAATATTTCGCCGCGCCAGGCGGAAATAATGGACCCGCAGGCCAGGCTGTTCTTGGAAACGGCATGGGAGGCCTGCGAGGACGCGGGGTTCGGGCCGAACCGGAAAGAGCACTATTACCCGGCGTCCAGCGAGAAAAGCGTAGGCGTGTTTGCCGGCGTTTTCTGGAGCCATTATGAATTGTTCGGAGCGGAAATGACGCAGCGGGGTAAGCCCATGTCCTTTGGTATAGGCCCGGCGGCCATAGCGAACTGGGTATCGTACTGTTTGAATTTTCACGGGCCTTCCATGGCGGTCGATACCATGTGTTCATCATCCCTGACCGCCATTCATTTAGCCTGCGACAGCCTTAGGAAAGGCGAATGCCATTATGCCGTTGCCGGAGGGGTAAACCTTGTCACACATCCCCATAAGTATATCGCTCTAAAGAAGTTTGAGTTCTTGGCGTCGGATGGGCGGTGCCGCAGTTTCGGAGAAGGCGGGGACGGGTACGTGCCGGGCGAGGGAGTTGGAGCGGTGCTGCTGACCACTCTCGAGCGTGCGGAAAAAGAAGGGTACCACATTTACGGAGTGATTAAAGGTTCTTCCTTGAATCACGTCGGAAAAACATCAGGGGCGACCGTTCCGGACCCTGTTGCCCAGTCGGAGGTTATAGCGGACGCGCTGACGAAAGCGTCGGTCAATCCGCGGACAATCAGTTATCTTGAAGCTCACGGGACGGGAACGGCCCTGGGAGATCCCATCGAGGTCCAGGGACTCAGGAGGGCGTTTGAGAGGTGGACCACTGCCAGGCAGTTTTGCGCGGTAGGTTCATGCAAATCGAACATCGGCCACCTGGAGGCCGCGGCGGGGATAGCCGGTTTTACCAAGGTGATGCTGCAGTTTAAGCACCAGGAGATATTCCCTTCTCTGCACTCTGAGAAGTTAAATCCGCATATTCCTTTTCCTGAGACCCCGTTTTATGTTGAACGCAGTCTTAGAAAGTGGGAACGGCCGGAAATCGAGATCAACGGGGAAAAACGCACTTATCCAAGGCGCGCCGGTATCAGCTCTTTCGGGGCGAACGGGAGCAACGCCCATGTAATCGTTGAGGAATATATCCCCAAAGGCGACCGCGAAAACGTAATAAACCGTAAAACGAAACTGGCTGTTGTACCGCTATCCGCAAGGAATGAAGAAAGGCTCAAGGCCTATGCTGAAAAACTGCTCGGTTTTTTGCGCAATGCTGAGCGCAGGGAGGGACTTGACGAGAGAGTACGGGAAGATATCATGCACGTTCTTTCAACTATTACCTCTATCAGGAGAACAGACCTCGACCCGGCCCAGGATTTCTCCGAATTGAATGTCGGTTATCCTGATTTGGCGGCGCTTGGCAGGCAGATCCAGGAAAAATGGAGATTGAACATTAACGACAACATGATTTTACGTTCTCGGTCGGTAAACGATATGGTGACCTGCCTGCTCAGCCAATACGGGAACGAGCTGTCGGAGCGGTTTGGTTTCGACGGAAAGCCGGCCGGTGAAAAGGAACCCCCGCCTGAAGTTAATCTTGATGACCTGGCTTACACATTCCAGGTGGGCCGCGAAACCATGGAAAACAGGGTTGCTTTTGCCGTGCAGAGCATTGATGAACTGGTTCAAAAATTGGAAAAGTTCGTTCAAGGGGAAGAACATATCGATAACTGTTTCCGGGGTGATACAAAAAAAGAAAAGGAATTGCTCAGCACCCTTACGAGAGACGAGGATATGAAGGAAGCCCTGGAAAAATGGATTAACAAAGGGAAAATCACCAGGCTGCTGGACCTGTGGACGAAGGGGCTGGAGATAGACTGGGAGAAGCTTTACGGGGAGAACAGGCCTTGGCGGGTCAGCCTGCCGACTTACCCGTTTGCCCGGGAGCGGTACTGGGCGCCGGAAGGCGTCACGGCTGGCGCGGGCGGGGTGGAGAAGCATATCCACCCGCTGCTGCACAAGAACACCTCCGACCTCATGGAACAGCGGTACAGTTCGACCTTTACCGGTCAAGAGTTTTTCCTGGCGGACCACCGGATAAAAGGGCGGAGGGTATTACCGGCGGCGGCGCAACTTGAGATGGCGCGGGCGGCGGTGGAAGAGGCGGCAGGGTTTATGAACGAAGGCAAGCCGGGGATAAAACTAAAGAACGTAGCCTGGCTCAGGCCGCTGGCGGTGGGAGATGAGCCAAAAGAAGCGCACATCTGTGTATACCCGAAGGAAAACGGGGAGATAGCCTTTGAAATATACGGGTCATCGGAAGAAGAGATATACAGCAGCGGTACGGCCGAGCTGGGGATAGATGCATCAAGTGCGGTATTGGATATTGAGGGGGTAAAATCGCGGTGCCGGCGCGGGGTTTTGAGCGCAAAGCGGTGTTACGAGATTTTCGAGTCGATGGGCATCGAGTACGGGCCTGGTCACCGGGGGTTGGAAGAAGTGTACACGGGAGAAGGGGAGGTATTGGCGAAGCTGAGGCTGCCTGAGGGCATGTTTGCTGACGGCGCAGGGTACGTGCTGCACCCGTGCCTGGTGGACGCGGCGTTCCAGGCCGCCTTGGGACTGGAGTTCGGGACTGCCCTGGAGCCGGCGGTGCCCTTTGCCCTGCGGGAGCTGGAGATATA
>JANLFJ010000040.1 GCA_024655825.1 Peptococcaceae bacterium
ATCCGAGTTCCTTCTAATTTTTGCGATTTTTATACGATTTTTTCAGGGGAAACTAAATAACCTAACTCCTGATGAATGGTGGAATGAGTATGAATCAATGTCAAAACAAGAACAATATGATTTCTTGAAAAAATATCTTAAGCAGGGATTATCACCGAATTTTGCACAAGATATTGGCCTGGTTGATATAAGTATAAGCTTGTTTGAATTTTTTATAAGAGGAAAACAATACGATAAAGTGCTGGAGATGCAAGCTCTCCTACACGAGCAAGACCCTGAAGTTTTGGGCAAGGAAAGGTTTTATGCGGATTCTTTCGCTGTAGAGGTTCATCTTTTCAAAAAGGACAGCGAATCAGTAAAGAAGAGTATGGAAAGCTTTATTGCTGTCCCTGTTGAGTCTATTGATACAATGATTCCCATTGTTGACAAGCTAAAATATTATGGTTATGACGATTTTGCTCAGTTTTTAAGCAAGGAAGTATACTACCCGATCAGGAAATCGGACAAACTGATTGGAGGAGCAGAAGAGGATTTTGCCAAGATTATTCTTATGATGGAATTTCAAAATCTTTATAAAAGCAAACGTAAAGGTTCAACGACTGAAAGAAAGGAATTTGTTAGACGTCTGAAATTATATGATTATGATGATGAAAATGGACTTGGCTTAACGTACAATAATGTTTTGACAGAATGCAATGATTTTAGCAATTTGTGTTACGCGGATTTCAATAAGGATAAGAAAGATTTCTTTCAAAAACTGTTTTTTGGTTTCAGTAAATATGTTTTTGGCAATAAGAACATTAACTTTCCTACAGCGTACGATATTTGGACAGGGGCATGGGAGAGCTTTTATCTTGATAATCCTATGGACCAAAAAAGCGGCAGGTTGGATAACTTCTTTAAACTTAACAAGAAGGAGCTTTATGATTATGTCAGTGCCAGATTCGATTTTCTATCCAATAAAAAGCCTTATGCGTTTGCTGTTTTATGGGGACTGCAGTATGTATATGACTTCCTGAAATTAAATCTTCTTGTTAGTGATGATAATTATTTTGAAGCATTGGAGTTTATTAAATATACAAGGATGGAATTGATTGAGGGACTTAGAGACAGTATTTGGGAGTATGATTTTGTGCATTCATGGGTTAAGCCTGATTCTATTAGTGAGGAAGAATTCAACAAGGAAAAGGAATATTTTGAGAAAACGTTTTATAAGAAGACGGATATCAAAGAATATTTACCCAATGAATATTTTGAGAGAAGAGCATCAATGCAGAAAGAGATAATGAATAGAAATACTGTTAGGAATGAGGGTATAAAAATAGGACGCAACGACCCATGTCCGTGCGGCAGCGGAAAGAAGTATAAGAAATGCTGCGGAAAATAAATGAAGGAGAGCTGATTATGAAGTTTGTTGGAACGTGGCATATATATGAAATGGAAATGTGGGATGAGGATTATTTCAACATGGAAGTACAGGCTTAGATTACAATAATAAAGGAGAACGGTACCGGCGATTTTCAATTTGGTCTCGTTTCGTGCGGTTTACATGGCAAGACAGTTGATTATGGAGGACGAAATAGGTTTGAGTTTACATTTGAAGAAATTGAAGGGGAGTTCAGATTCCACCTTGGTGACTCATCTACATTTTTGGCGAGAAAAGCAAAAGCAACCTTTCGATACGACCTTTTCCTTGAGCAGATTTTTAACAAGTATTCTGTAAACAGAAGGCTTGCTAAGGCTAATTGATTCGTATTCCTCAAGGAGCTCTTGAAAATGGGAGAAATTGGCTTTAGAGTATTTCTCTGATTTTTTAAGATTGATGACTGCATTTTTAACCTCATCAGACAAAGCATGCGCAGGCTTCCGGCCTCTGTTTTTGTGGATTACGAACGCCTCGCCATTTTCCTTGACCCCCTTTTTAATGCGTTTTACCTGGCGTTCGCTTAGGTCTAAAACCTCTGCCGCTTCACTGATACTCATTTTCCCGTCGATTAAACAACGGGCTACGTATAATTTGTTTCGTTCATCCTGTGTCATTGATAATATCATCCTTTCATTTTAACCAGGGTGACATTTTCTTAGAAATATTTCAAGGGTGACATTATCACAGAATGAACACACGTTTAATTTTTGACTGTTGAAATTTTGCAATCCAGCGATTATAATATATAGCAATTACAGGTTTGGCGCCTGTAAACAGCAGGACAGCAGGATAGCAGGAACAGCAGGACCGGATTCGCGGGACAGTCAAGACAGCCAAATGACGGCAGGATGGCAGGACGGTAGGAAGAAGTCGTTCGTTCGCAGGGCACCCTTCCTAGGGGTGCCTTTTTGTACCCAGGGTTTCCCCTGTTTCCGTGGAAGCGCCGGTTGATCTGTGAGCCCTGTCTTTTCTTGCGGCTAAACTGCAGGAAAAAAGGAGGAAACAAAATGATTGTAGTGATGAAGACGGACGCGGGAGAAGACGCTATTAGTCTGGTGGTCAGAAAATTGAAAGAAAACGGCTTCCAGGTCCACGAGTCGCGGGGGGTTGAAAGGATCCTTCTGGGCGCCGTGGGCGACAAAACGCACTACATGGACCTGGCGCTGGAAGCCATGGAAGGCGTGGAAAAGGTGGTGCCCATCCTGGCCCCGTACAAACTGGCCAGCCGCGAATTTAAACGGGAAAACACCGTCATTTCCCTGGGGGACCTGGAAATCGGCGGCCGGGAAATCCAGGTGATGGCCGGGCCCTGCGCGGTGGAGAGCAAAGAACAGCTGATGGAAGTCGCCGCTGTGGTCAAGGAATACGGCGCGCGCATCCTGCGGGGCGGCGCTTTCAAGCCGCGGACTTCTCCCTACGCCTTCCAGGGCCTGGAGGAAAAGGGACTGGAGTACCTGGCGGAAGCAAGGGAGAAAACGGGATTGCGGATTGTCACCGAGGTGATGGATACCCGGAAAGTAGAAATGGTGGCAGAGTATGCCGACATCCTGCAGGTCGGGGCGCGCAACATGCAGAATTTTCCCCTGTTGAAAGAAGTGGCCAGGTTTGACAAGCCGGTGCTCCTGAAAAGGGGTCTGAATGCCACCTTTGAAGAATGGATCATGGCCGCCGAGTACATCATGCTGAGCGGCAACCACCGCGTGATCTTGTGCGAGAGAGGAATACGCACCTTTGAAAACTACACCCGCAACACCCTGGATCTGTCAGCCGTTCCGGTAATCAAGCACCTCACTCACCTGCCTGTGGCCGTGGACCCCAGCCATTCCACAGGAAAATGGCGGTTTGTTCCGCCCATGGCCCGCGCGGCAGTGGCGGCCGGCGCCGACGGGCTGATAATCGAGGTCCATCCCAGCCCGGGCGAGGCGCTCTGCGACGGCCCGCAGAGCATTACCCCGGAGCGATTCGCGGCGACAATGGCTGAGCTGAAAAAAGTGGCGGCCGCGGTGGATAGAACGATCTAGCGTGCATAAAGGGGGGAGGGAAATGCCCATTAACGAGATCGCCATCATCGGGCTGGGCGTGATAGGGGGGTCCCTGGGCAAAGCCTTGAAGGCCAGGCTGCCCCTGGTCAAAGTAACCGGTATAGATGTGAACGTCGTTGCCGTTAAAGCGGCTAAAGACCTGGGTATTGTTGACGAGGGGACCGCCAGCATGGAGGAGGGCGTCTTCGGCGCCGATTTAGTCTTTTTAGCCACGCCGGTGCCGGTTATGGCCGAGGTTTGCCGCCGGATAGCGCCCTTTTTGAAAAAGGGGGCCATCATCACCGACGTAGGAAGCACGAAGGAGAATGTGGTCAACCTGATGCGCGACATCCTTCCCGGTACGGTGCACTACGTGGGAGGTCATCCCATGGCGGGGTCGGAAAAAAGCGGGCTGGCAGGGGCCAGCGAACTCCTGTTTGAGAATGCGGTCTACATACTGACACCGACCGCCGAAACCCCTCCTGAGGCGACGCAGGCGGTCAGCGAGATCGTGGAGAGCCTGGGGGCGCGGGTGATGGTCCTTTCGCCGCAGGAGCACGACAGGAAAGTGGCTGCCGTGAGCCATCTTCCCCACCTTATTGCCAGCGCCCTGGTCAATACGGTGGGTGAAAGGGAAGCGCGGGAACGCGGCTACTTCGCTCTTGCCGCCGGCGGGTTCCGCGACACGACAAGAATAGCGTCCAGCAGCAGCGAGATGTGGTGCGACATCCTGCTGGAAAACAGTGAAGCGCTGTTGCCGCTGGTCGGCGAGTTCAAAAAAACGCTGTCGGCCATGGAAAGGATCATAAAGAACAAAAACCGCCGCTCCTTGCAGCGGATGCTGGTCAGCGCCCGGCTGTGGCGCAACAAGGTGCCCACCGGCATGAAAGGCATCCTGCCGCAGGTGTACGAGCTGACAGTGGCCGTCCCCGACCGGCCGGGGGTAATTGGCGAAATCTCCACCCTGATGGGCAGGAACAATATAAATATTATCGACATCGAGATCATGCGCATACGCGAGGGCGACGAAGGGGTGATCCGCCTGGGCTTTGCCAAGGAAAAAGAGATGGAAAAAGCGGAGGAAGTGTTGGAAAAGCACTGCTTCAATGTGCGCAAATATGATGTATAATTAATGCAGGATATTCCTATTTTTAGATAGGTCTGGAAAAGAGGTTGACCGCTGTGTTGTTGAAAATCTTGCCTGCCGACAAGCTCGGCGGGACGATCAGGGTGCCGGGAGACAAGTCCATTTCGCACCGGGCGGTGATGCTCGGGGCGTTGGCCGAGGGGACCACGGAGATTGAAGGTTTTCTTTTCGGGAAGGACTGCCTCAGCACGGTCCGCTGTTTCCGCTCCCTGGGCGTGCAGGTCGGAGTAAAAGACGGGCTGGTCACGGTGCGGGGGAAGGGCCTTTACGGTCTCCGCGAGCCGGCAAGCGTCCTCAATGTGGGCAATTCGGGGACGACAATTCGCCTTCTCTCCGGCATTTTGGCCGGGCAGCCGTTCACGTCGGTCCTTACGGGAGACGGTTCGATCCGCCGCCGTCCAATGGGTCGGGTTACCAGGCCCCTGCGCGAGATGGGCGCGGTTATCCTGGGCCGGGAGGACGGGAACCTGGCGCCCCTGTGCATAAAAGGGGGCAGGCTCAAACCTTTTTCTTACCGGTCCCCGGTGGCCAGCGCCCAGGTCAAATCGGCCCTGCTCCTGGCGGGACTGTTCGGCGACGGCTGGACGGAAGTGTCTGAACCGGCCTCTTCCCGCAACCACACGGAATTGATGCTTTCTTCCTTCGGGGCGCGGGTGGAAACGGACGGCAGCCGGGTCCGGGTAAAGGGAGGACCCGTTTTGCGGGCGCAAAACGTGGTGGTTCCCGGCGACATTTCTTCGGCCGCTTTCTTTATTGTGGCGGCGCTCATCGTGCCCGGCAGCAAAGTTGTCATCGAATCGGTGGGGCTTAACCCCACCCGCGACGGGATCATTGAGGTATTGCAGGCAATGGGGGCCAAGATACGGGTTGTGAATAAAAAAGCCGCGGCAGGCGAAGTGATGGGAGACCTGGAAATTGAATCGAGCGAGCTTTCCGGCGTCAAAGTGGGCGGGGAAATAATCCCGCGGTTGATTGACGAGATACCGGCGCTGGCGGTGGCGGCGCTTTTTGCCGGCGGCGTGACGGAAATACGCGATGCCGCGGAGCTTAAAGTAAAGGAAAGCAACCGCATAGCGGCCATTGGCGAAGGTCTTTCCCGGCTGGGAGGCAGGGTGGAGGAACTGCCCGACGGGCTGCGCATCTGGGGGGGCCGCCGCCTGCGGGGCGCGACCTGCCAGAGCCGCCGCGACCACCGGATAGCCATGGCCCTGGCCGTTGCCGGCCTGCGGGCGGAAGGAGAAACCATTATCGAGAACGCGGAGGCCATCAGCGTTTCCTATCCGGACTTTATCGACACCATCGAGCGGCTGAGGGGGGAATGAACGGGTGGAGATAAACGGGTCGACAAGCCTGTACGCCATTCTTGGCGATCCCATCGCTCACAGTCTTTCCCCGGCCATGTACAACGCGGCCTTTGGCCATTTGGGGGAAAACAGCGTTTACCTGGCCTGCCGGGTGACCGGGGGAAAACTGGCTGAAGCGGTCGCCGGCCTGAAGGCCCTGGGCTTCCGCGGGGGCAACGTTACCATTCCTTTTAAGGAACAGGTTATTCCCCTCTTGGACGGGATCAGCGAAGAGGCCGGGTTAATCGGGGCGGTCAACACCTTGTACTGGCGCGACGGCAGGCTGTGGGGCGACAACACCGACGGGCCTGGTTTCATCCGGGCCCTGGAACAGGTGGAGCCCCGCTTCCGGGAATACGGCAGCGCCCTGCTTTTGGGAGCCGGCGGTTCAGCCCGCGCCGTGGCGGTTCACCTTGCCCTGGCGGGCATAAAAAAGGTCACCGTCGTTAACCGCACCCCCAGTAAGGCCCTGGAGCTTGTCCGGCTCCTGGAAAAGCTGGGGGTCCAGGCGAAATGGCTGGACTGGGAAGACCTCTCATTGGGGGAGGCGGCGGCGGGCAGCCGCATCATCATCAACACGACGCCCCTCGGCATGTCCCCGCAAACGGCGGGGTGCCCAGCCATCGATTTTTCCAGGCTGGGCCGTGAACACCTGGCGGTTGATTTGATTTACAAGCCGCGGGAGACGCTGTTCTTGAAGCGGGCCGGGGAACAGGGCTGCCGGACGATGAACGGGCTGGGAATGCTGCTGGAACAGGGCGTGCTCTCTTTTGAATTGTGGAGCGGGCTGAAAGCGCCGGCCGGGGTAATGAAACGCGAACTGGAAAGGTGGTTGTGAAGCGATGCTGCGCTATTTGACAGCCGGCGAGTCCCACGGCAAGGCCCTAACGGCGATCATCGAAGGACTCCCTGCCGGGCTGGAGCTGGACGTGCAGAGGATAAACGAAAAACTGCGCCGCAGGCAGGGCGGGTATGGGCGCGGCGGCAGGATGGCCATCGAGTCCGACCGCGTCGAATTCGTTTCCGGGTTGAGGGGTTCGGTAACGCTGGGCAGTCCAGTAACCCTTGTCATATCAAACAGGGACTGGGAAAACTGGCAAGCGGTAATGCACCCTTTAAAAAAACAAAACGACCCGCAGAGAACGGTGACGGGACCGCGGCCGGGCCACGCCGACCTTGCCGGGGGTATAAAATACAGGCAAAAGGACTTGCGCAACATCCTGGAAAGATCCAGCGCCAGGGAGACGGCCGCCCGGGTCGCGGTGGGGGCGGTAGCCCAGGAGTTCCTTGGGGCCTTCGGCATTAAAGTGCAGGGGCAGGTGATGGCCGTCGGCCCGGTAAAGGTGGAAGCTCCGCCGGGAACGGTGGGCGAGGAGCTATACGACAGCCCCTTTTACTGCCCTGACCCGCGGGCGGTTGATTCCATGAAATCCTTGATCGACGAGGCCAGGGCGCGCGGCGATACCCTGGGCGGCATCTTCCAGGTGGTGGCGGAAGGCGTTCCCCCCGGCCTGGGGTCTCATGTCCACTGGGACAGGCGCCTGGACGGCCGCCTGGCCCAGGCCGTCATGAGCATACCCGCCGTCAAGGGAGTGGAAATAGGGCTCGGTTTTGAATCCGCGGTCCTGCCGGGTTCCCAGGCGCATGACGAGATCGATTATTCGGCTTCACGGGGTTTCCACCGCCGGACCAACCGGGCGGGGGGCCTGGAGGGAGGAATAACCAACGGTGAAACCCTGGTGATCAGGGGGGCCATGAAACCGATCCCCACCTTGGGCTCGCCGCTCGACAGCGTCGATGTGCTCAGCAAAGAAAAGACCAGGGCGGCGGTGGAGCGGTCCGATGTCTGCGCTGTCCCGGCTGCCGCCGTGGTGGCGGAAGCCTCCGTCGCCTGGGTGCTGGCCGCGGCGCTGCTGGAAAAATTCGGGGGCGACCACCTGGAAGAAACCCTGGAAAACTACAGGAACTACCTGGCTTACGTGAGCAGGTGGTAGAATCAATAAAAGAGGAGGGTCGCCCTGGTGAATAATTCCCTGCGCAGCGTGAAAGTGGACCTGGGTGAACGCAGTTATTCGATCCTCATCGGTTACGGCATCCTGCCGCGGTGCGTGGCCGGCCTGGGCAGGTTCCCTTTGGAAAAAGAGGCCTTCGTGATCAGCGACGACATTGTTTACGGCCTGCACGGCGCCGGCCTGGAGAAGCTGCTTGCCGGCGCGGGCTGCCGCACTCATAATTTCATCATGCCGGCCGGCGAAGAGGCCAAGTCATGGCCGCAGGCCGGGGCTGTTCTCCAGAGAATGCTGGAGGAAAACCTGGGCCGCAAAGCCTTCGTCGTGGCGGTCGGAGGCGGCGTGGTGGGCGACCTGGCGGGGTTTGCGGCGGCTCTATACCGGCGGGGAATACCGCTGTTTCAGGTGCCCACCACCCTGCTGGCCCAGGTGGACAGCAGCGTGGGGGGGAAAGTAGCGGTAAACCATGCGCTGGGCAAAAACATGATTGGCACGTTCTACCAGCCGCTTGAAGTATGGGCCGACCTTTCCGCCCTGGAAACGCTCCCTCTTAGAGAGTGGCGGGCCGGGCTGGCGGAAGTGGCCAAGTATGCCGTTATCTGGGACGGCGAATTGTACCGCTTTTTGGAGGACCACGCGCGGGAAATACTGGACAGGGACCCGCGGGTTGTGCCGGAGGTCATCGAGCGGTGCTGCCGGATCAAGGCGGAAGTTGTCAGCCGGGATGAGAGAGAAGAGGGGCTGCGCAGCATCCTGAACTTCGGCCACACCATCGGCCATGCCCTGGAAAGCGCCACCCAGTACAAGAAATACCGGCACGGCGAAGCGGTTGCGGTCGGCATGGTCGGGGCCTGCCTGCTGGCGCAGGCGATGGGCGTGCTGCCTGGCGAGGAAGCGGTCATGAGGGTCAAGCGCCTCCTGCGCGAGTGGGGGCTTCCCGTGGCTTTGCCGGATGAACTGCTTGAACCGGCGGCCAGTCACCTGGTTTACGACAAAAAAATCGTCGGCAAGGAAGCCGTGTTCGTCCTTCCGCGGTCCATCGGGCAGGTGACGGTAGAAAAAGGCGTCCCGTGGGAACTGGTCCGGCAGTCCCTGAAGCGGTTGACGAAAGAATGACAAAGGGCCTGCCGCTTTTTGGAGGAAAATTTAATGCTTGAAATTATGAGGCGCGTCGATGCCCTAGCGGGACGCGCCTTTTTGTATACATAATATTGTTCGTATTGTCAGGCAAGTAAAACTGTATACCTTACTGTTATACTGTATACATCAGACAAAAAACTGTACAATAACAGGTTCATGTTGTAATATATCATTCAAGCGTACTGTTACTAGCGTTCATATATTATTAATTTTTGTGCCTTTAAGGAGGAGATATGTTGTGATCCAGTGGCCAAAAACAAACGACGTTCTGGGAACCGTCAACAGGGGTGACGCCGCGGAGTCCGGGCTGTGCACGCTCTGCCGGGCCGACTGCCAGGGCAAATGCGAGACTTTCCTTTCCAGCATGGTCGGCAGGAAAATGCTTTATCCGAGGGATTTCGGCACGGTGACGGCCGGCAGCAGGAACAGCACGCATGTCGGCGTGTCTTACAACTCGCTGCGCATAAACGGGTACAACTACGGCTCGCAAGGCTTGCCGCCAGGTCTGAGCAGCTCCGCGGACGACTGCATTTTCCCCAATGTTTCGATCGAGAGCGAGTTCGGGGCGCAAGTGAAAACCAAGTCCCGGGTGCCTTTCATGACCGGGGCTCTCGGCTCGACGTTTATCGCCGCCAAGTACTGGGATTCGTTCGCGATTGGCGCGGCGCTGGTCGGCTTTCCCATCGTGATCGGCGAAAACGTGGTGGGGATAGACAAGGAGGCCGTGATCGAAAACGGGCGGATCAAAAAAGCGCCTGAACTTGACAGGCGCATACAGACCTATCTCAAGTATTATGACGGGTACGGGGCAATCTTCGTGCAGATGAACGTCGAAGACACAAGGAACGGTGTGGCGGAATACGTCATCGACAAATACGGGGACAAGGCGATCATAGAGATCAAGTGGGGACAGGGAGCCAAGAACATCGGCGGCGAAATACAGGTGACCAGTCTTGATTATGCCATTTTCCTGAAAAACAGGGGATACGTGGTTGATCCCGACCCGACCAAACCTGAGGTGCAGGAAGCTTTCAAGAGCGGGGCGATCAGGTCTTTCGCCCGGCACAGCAGGCTCGGCTACACCGATAAATCCTCGGCGGAGCAGGTCCAGGAAGACTTCATGAAATTTGTGGAATACCTCCGGAAAATAGGCTACAGGAGAATATCCCTGAAGACGGGGTCGTACGGGATGGAGGCCCTGGCCATGTCCATCAAGTATGCCACGGACGCCGGCCTCGACCTGCTCACCGTGGACGGTTCCGGAGGGGGCACGGGGATGAGCCCCTGGAACATGATGGAGACCTGGGGCGTGCCCTCCATCCTGCTTCACGCCAAAACGTACGAATACGCATCCATCCTGGCGGCCAGGGGCAAAAGAGTGGTCGACATCGCCTTCGGCGGCGGGCTGGCCCGGGAAGACCACATCTTCAAAGCGCTGGCCCTGGGAGCGCCTTATGTCAAACTGATCTGCATGGGAAGGGCCGTTATGATTCCGGGATTTGTGGGTTCCAATATCGAAGGGGCCTTAAACCCCGACAGGAAAGCTGCGGTGTTCGGGAACTGGGATAAGCTCCCGCCGAGCGTGTCCCAGATCGGCACCAGGCCGGAAGAAATCTTTGCAGGGTACTACGACGTGCAGAAAAAAGTCGGGGCCGCCGAAATGAAGAACATCCCTTACGGGGCGATCGCCATCTGGACCCTTGCCGACAAACTGGCGGCGGGAGTCCAGCAGCTGATGGCCGGCGCAAGGAAATTCTCCCTGAAGGAAATAGCGAGGACAGACCTCTTCTCCGGGAACAGGGAGACGGAAAAGGAGACCGGCATCCCGTTCATCACCGAAGTCCAGGACGAAAGCGCCAAGAAAATCCTCAACTCCTGATTCCCAAAGAGCAAAAGGGGCAGGCGGGCCTATCGCTCGCCGGCCCCTTTTCGATTTTTTGGCAACAGGTAATAAGCCGTATGTTCTGAAGGGCTTTGCCCCATGAGGCACTTGGCAGTGACAAGAAAGCCGCTCTCTCAGGGGAAGCGTGGCTGGCACGGATTGTGCACGAGGCGCAAAGCCAGTTTAGTTTTATCAAGGGCAATTGTCAATGCGGATCCCGGCTTGCTTTTCACCTGAAAAGCGGGGTGCTGATATAGCGCTCGCCGGTATCGGGCAGGACGGTCAGGACGGTTTTACCCTTGCCCAGCCTTTGAGCCAGTTTTAATGCCGCCCAGACATTGGTCCCGCTGGAGATGCCGACCATCAAGCCTTCTTCCCTGGCCAGCCTTCTTGCTGTTGCCAGGGCCTGCTCATCGCTGACGGTGATGATTTCATCAATGATGCTGCGGTTTAGCACGGGAGGGATGAGCCCGTCCCCGATTCCCTGCTGGAGGTGGGAGCCGATGGGGCCGCCGGAGAGAATGGCGGCTTTTTCCGGTTCGACCGCCGTAATTATTATTCCGGGGAAGGCCTCCTTGAGCACCTCCCCGATCCCGGTAAGTGTGCCGCCTGTGCCTATCCCGGAACAGAAGGCGTCTATGGCGCCGCGGTATTGTTCCAGGATTTCGCGGGCGGTTGTGGCGCGGTGCATCTGCGGGTTATTGGGGTTTTCGAACTGCTGCGGGATAAACACCCGGCTGTCGGCCCTGGCCATGTCAAGAGCCTTTTGGACGCACTGCTCGATGACCTCCCCGATGTTCCCCCGGTCTTCGATAAGGATGACCTCAGCGCCGTAATTTTCAAGCAGTTTCTTCCGTTCCATGCTCACCGAGTCCGGCATCACCACTTTTACGCTATAGCCCTTGACTGCGCCGACCATGGCGAGGCCGATACCCTGGTTGCCGCTGGTGGGTTCCACGATGATTGAACCGGGCTTTAAGATGCCTGCCCGTTCTGCGGCCTCGATCATGGCCAGGGCGGAACGGGTCTTGATGCTCCCTCCGGGATTCAAAAACTCCGCTTTTACGATTATCCTGGCATCCTCCGAACCCGGCAGGCGGCGCAGTTCAATGAGCGGGGTCCTTCCCACAGCGTCCAGGATGGAGCTGCACAATTCAGCCAACTTTTGTAACCTCCCCCCAGGATATCATTTCACACTTTAATTATCCGATACTTTGGGGAGAAATGGTAGTAAAAAAACATTTCAGGACAGATTTGACCAAACGGATCAGGCCTTGGCCCCTGGCATCTTTAATCCGCAGGCCAAGACCTGATCTCTCATTTTGGGGGAGGCATATTGAAATATGGGATACAAAAACCACTTAGTTTCTTACGTTACTTATTTATAGTTCTTAGCAACCAGGCTATTATATACTGCACCATCAATAACTGTTTCCAGTATTACAGGGCCGTTCATCGAGAAGGCCTTCAACAATGATTCTTTCATTTGATTTGCGTCACGGACTTTTAGGACGGGTGCCCCAAAAAAGCTGTCAGCCTTAAAATACTCGCCTTCATACAAGACTGTACCATACCTTGGCGTTTTTTTCCGATCTTGTTTCAATTCTATCAAACTAAGCTTGCTGTCGCAGAAAACAATAATAACGACATTCAGCCCCAGGCGGCGGGCGGTCAATATTTCGCCGCAATTCATTAAGAATCCCCCATCGCCTGTGATGCATACAACTGTTTTTTCCGGCATGCACAATTTAGCACCAATAGCCGAGGGTATTCCGAAGCCCATTGATGACCAGCCGTTTGTAATAATAAATTCATTTGGTTCCTCGACTTTCCATAACTGTCCCAATAAATGTAGATGAGCTCCTACATCGCTGGTAAGAATGCCGTTTTTGGGGAACACTTCCCGTAATGTTTTAATAGCGTCGGAAGGTGTGAAAGACTCTCTCTTGGTGGGGTTTAGAGCTTCAAACATTTTGCATTTGTTTGCTTGTAAGAACGTTAAATCCCAGTCGAAAACAGGAAGGTTATGTCTGTCTATTAATTTTAGTGTTTCAGCAATATCCCCGACAACATTTTGGACAACATTGAATGCGGGCGAAATATCCGCTGGTTCAGTATCGATATGAATCAATGGAACATTTGGCATCCATGTTTCATAGTTAAACTCGACAGGGTCATATCCGATACCAATTACCAAATCTGACTCGCGGTAGATATTAGCTGCATATTCACTTTGCGCATGAAAAACGACGCCGACATAATTGGGGTGTTCTGGAGATATAATCCCTTTAGCCATTGGGGTTAATACAACGGGTATATTGTGTTTGTTTATAAAACGGCGAACGGCATGATAAAAACAATGCCTCGTAGCCGTAAGCCCAATAACTATAATTGGTTTTTTGGCTTTTTGTATAAATGCAACCGCATTATTAATGTCTTTTTCATCCGGAGCAATTAAACCTGTTTCCTTGGAAATGTAAATATCATCTTGAGCAAATTCTTCTTCCAAGCCGATAGGCAAGCCAAGGTGTACCGGACCAGGGACCTCAGACGCAGCAAGGGAAAAAGCTTTTGACAGGGTTGTCATGCAATTTTTATGGGACAGTCTTGTAGTCCATTTTGTTATTGGTTTAAATAATGCCTGGTGATCGATGTTCATCTGATATTTTCTGCCGATATATTCATTATTTACTTCGGTCGTCAATGCAACTAAAGGAGACCGGTCCAAATATGCACCGCCTATTCCCGTAGATAAATTGGTTGCGCCAGGGCCAAAAGTCGCATGACAAACACCCGGCATACCTGTTAACCGTCCGAAAACGTCAGCCATAATAGCAGCGCTTTGCTCATTGGCAACAAGAACAAATTCAATGCCGTTGGTCCTCATGGCTTCTATGTATGGAATAGAAGGTCCTCCTGGAATACCAAATACATATTTTACACCTTTGGACGAAAAAAATTTCATAATTTGTTCGGGTATGGATGACATGAAGTTTCCTCCCTAAATTAAATCTAAATCAGATATGAAACATGTAATTCAAGTTGTTTTTCCAATGGCCATAATTGAATCGCCATTTTTGACCGCGGGGCTAGACATTGTCCAAAGTATAACGCAATCCTCTTCCGCTATATGCTTTTCCAGTTCTTTGTCCTTGCGGTAATCGGTTATGACTGCCAGTAAGTCGCCTTTGGTTGCCTTTTGCCCTGGGCGGATCATTGGGTAAAGAATCCCGTTATTTTTGGCTTTTAATCTGATAAACTGTTTTAGGACGGTCTGGTTGTTATTTTTAGTCATTATGCCGCTATCAAGCATATTGAGACCTTTAAGAATATTGGTCACGCCTTGATAATGTAATTGTACCGCTTCTTCTTTCAATACTCCAAGGCCGCCAGCTTCCGGCTGTATCGAAGGTATTCCCAGTTCCGATACAGTGGCATAAAAATTACCCTGGTCGCTGGCGCCGCATCCTGAAGATTCGGTAATTGCAATATAATCTAACCCGTAGAGTTCGGCCATCCATGCCGATTTTTTGTCCGTTTCCTCTTGGCCTGATTTATGATAAAAAACATATGGATATAGATCTTCGATTGCATCCCCACTATGCATATCTATATGATAATCGGTTCCAGCCACAAAATCATACAATAAATGATGGGCAATTACCTCGGACAAGGTTCCTTTTGGATTCCCGGGAAAGACACTGTTAAGATTTTTGCCGTCAATTGGGTTTATAAAAGGCGAGCGGCTTCTGAATGATTCAAAATTGCATATGGGACAGCAAATAATCAAACCTTTAATTTCTGATGGGTCAAGATTTTTATATAACCTCAAAGCAGCTTCAATTCCTGAATACTCAGTACCATGGATGCCAGCAGTGATTGATACGGCTGGTCCACTTTTTTTGCCGTTGATTACGAAAAAGGGGATCGTTGCGCATCTGTTGTCTTTATCAATCACAGTTATTTCCGAAAAATATTTTTCGCCGCTGTTAACTGTTAAGTTTGAAATTTTCATCCTAAAATCTCCTTATCTCATTCGCGCCGCGAGTATTCTTTAAAAAGTCAAATTTATTAAAAGTTAAGCTTATCTATCGCTTGTTCAAGCCTGTCCATTCCTTCGGCAATCTCCTCCATGGATTTAGCAAAAACAATTCTTATATAACCGGGATATTCAAATGCTGCTCCCTGGACCACGGCAATATGAGCCTCATCCAAAAGGAAATTCACAACATCCATTTCATCATTAATTATTTTGTCGTCGTACCGTGCCCCATATAGGCCGCTAATATCAGGAAATACATAAAATGCGCCTTGAGGGGTATTGCAGCGGATGCGTTTAATAGAATTAAGTCTTTCCACTATGTATTTTCTTCTTTTATCATATTCGGCAACCATTTTTACGACTTCGTCCTGCGGACCCAATAGAGCTTCAACGGCGGCTTTTTGAGCGATAGAGTTGACGTTCCCTGTCACATGTCCCTGTAGTTTGCTGGCAGCATCGATTATTTCATGAGGACCGGCCGCATAACCTACTCTCCAGCCAGTCATGGCATATGTTTTGGATACGCTGTTTATGGTTATTGTCCAATCTTTTGCTCCCTTACAGAGAGTTGCCGGACTTACGTATTTAATGCCATCATAGATTAGCTTCTCATATACTTCATCGGTAATAATCCAAACGTTCTTTTCCACCAAAAATTCCACAATTTGTTTTAAATCCTCTTCGCTGTATACCGCGCCAGTAGGATTATTGGGACTGTTTAGAACTATTGCTTTAACTTTAGAATTATAATTAGATTTTACCTGTTCAAGCGTTAACCTGAAATTGTCTTTGGCTTCTGTTTTCACAAATATAGGTAAAGCCCCAGCAATTTTTATTTGTTCAATAAAGCTAACATAAGCGGGCGTAGGTATTAATACTTGATCGCCTGGTTGCAATACTGTCATGAATATCATACATAACGCCTGTTTGGCTCCGTTCGAAACAAGTATTTGGGAAGGCGAATATTCCAAGCCATTGTCACGGCTTAATTTAAAGGCAATGGCTTCTTTGAGTTCCTTTATGCCTGCCACGGCGGTGTATTTCGTAAATCCAATTTTTAAGGCTTGTACAGCGGCCTTTTTAATGTTTTCTGGTGTATCAAAATCGGGTTCGCCTTCGGCAAACTCAATAATGTTTATTCCTTTCCTTTTCATTTCGGCAGCTTTTTCAGCCGTGGAACATGTTGCAGAAGGATTAATAGCAGATACCGTAGGAGAAATCGTTCTCATTATATTTCAGCTCCTTAATTCTATAGATTTTTTAATTTATATATTCAGTGTACAATCTTTAATGTATATTGTCAACAGTAGACAAATTGAAATTAAGATGATTTACAATGAATTAACAAACAATCGGCATTTAACAATTATTTATATCATAAAGCATCATGTATTATATATATAAAATGTAGATTGTTGACAATCAACAATAATGAATGATATAATCCTTTTTGAAAATATGAAAATAAACGAGAACAAAGAGATGAAAGTATTTTTAAATTAATTATTTTTTTAGATCTACATAAAAAATATTATGCCGTTTCATCTTAGTATTATTGTGCAGCATGGTAGTTAAAATTTTCATTGCGGAGGGAGGGCTTAAGAACAACTAATACAAAGGAAACTAGACAAGGGTGGTATATGCTAAGTAAATTATTAATGAAAGGAAGGATTATTCAATGAGTATCCCCAATGGTAATCAAGCCAACGGCTCAAAAAATAACTCGTCGTTTTTTGATTATCTTAAAGCCATCGGACCTGGTGCAATTATCGCGGCTTCAATAGTAGGGCCCGGCACCGTCACTACCGCGTCGGTGCAGGGGGCTACCTACAGATATGAAGCCATATGGATCATCGCGATTGCATGTATCATTGCCTATTATTTCCAGGAACCGGCAATTCGTATTACACTCAATAAAGGTACAACCGTTTTAGAAGGTATTCGCGAACAAATCAGCCCGTTTGCTTCCGGGTTTTTATACATAGCGGTGCTGATGGGCGGGATTGCCTTCCAGGCTGGAAATTTCACTGGCGCAGCTATGGCGCTCAATTATTTTGTACCCTCGGTATCGATACCAGTTTGGGCGTTGACAATGTCTGTTGCGGCCTTGATAGTGTCTTGGATGGGTATTTACAGGTTGTTTGAAAACATTAATAAGGTTTTGATTGTTATGATGGTCGTTGCCTTTTTGCTTACAGCTTTTGTTTCAGGCCCTGGTTTAGGCAACGTAGTTAGCGAAGGGTTTTCATTTAAAATACCGGGCAATAATTATTGGCTTGTATTGGCGTTGGTTGCTACAACCGTTCCACCTAATATTGTTTTAGGTTACTCCGCATTTTTGAAAAAGAGATATTTCCAAGAAAAGTTCAGTTCGGTTATTTCAAAGGAGTCTTTGGCTAAGTTTGATCTTCGGTTAAACATGTTCATCACACTGCTAATTACCGCAGCAATAATTGTCTGCGCAGGAACAGTAATTAATCCTAAAGGAATTCAAATCAAAAGCGCCGCCGATATGGCTGTTCAATTAACGCCGCTATTGGGACGCTTCGCGGGCATTCTGTTTTCGCTTGGATTATGGGCTGCTGCGTTTTCTTCCGGATTGTACCAGATATCTCTTCAACCAATGCTGATGAATCCGGCGTTTGGTTGGGTGGAAGATATTAAAGCAACACGCAGCAGAATCGTCATGTTGGTTACAAGTATAATTCCGGTAATTATTGTGTGGATATTCAAAAAGATGCCTGTATCAATTATTATCACAGCACAGGCTTTAAATGGACTTGCTTTGCCATTGGTAGTATCCCTTGTTTGGATATTGTGCAATAAAAAAGATTTTATGCAGGAGCAGGTCAACAATACAAAACAAAATGTGGTCTATGGGATAATAATGGTGCTTGTTACTTTGTTAGCGTTACGTGTATTTCTGACATTGTTAAAGGTCATCTGATGCGATTTTAACAACCATGCTGCACAATCCACAATAAAATTACCTATGTCCTTGACAACATTAAACTACCGGGAGGGAAATGCTCTTGAATAATAAACTTGAAGACAGAATATTAGGCGCAATAAATACGCACGAAATAATTGAACTATTAAGCGATTTCGTAAAAATCCCCAGCATTAGCGGAGAAGAAGCCCGATTGGCTGCCTATGAAGCGGATATTTGTTCTAAAATTGGGCTTGATACCAAGATTGATAGCCACGGCAATGTTATAGCTGTTTTAAAGGGCAACAAACCAGGGCCAAGGATTGCTTTAAACAGTCATCTAGATACTGTGGGTTTTGGTGAAGGATGGAGCAAAGACCCGGTCGGTGCGGAAATAGAAGGCGACCGTTTATATGGGCGAGGAAGCGCGGACTGTAAGGCTAGCATGGTGGCCCATCTTATAGCGACTAAAGCCTTGATCGAAGCTAAGGCCGATTTGTCAGGAGAGATTGTAATTACTCATGTGGTTGAAGAGGAAGTGCAAAACACTGCAAGAAAAGGAACGGTAAGAATGATTAAAGACGGCTTCCAAGCCGACATGGCCATAAATGGAGAGGCTACTGACCTAAATATATGCGTTGCCTGCGAGGGGATGCTGGAAGTAAAAATAAACACCTTGGGATTACGAGCGCATGGCAGCACACCGGAAAAAGGGATAAACGCCATAAGCCAAATGTGTAAAGTAATTAACGAGATATCAAAGCTTCAGCCGGGTTACAATAAATATACAGGATACGGTTCAATAGTTCCGGGGGTTATAAAAGGCGGGGAGCGATCAAGTGTTGTGCCTGATGAATGTGAATTGCGGGTTTCGCGGTTTATTGTACCGGGAGAAAACGGTCCAATGTTTTATTCCCAGATACTTGGGATAATTGAACGGTTAAAAATTGCGGATGAAAAATTTAATGCCAGGGCCGAGCTTGTATATAATTCAAATCCGTCATTGATTAGCGAAGACGAGATTGTTGTCCAAAGAATGATTGATGCCCACAAGTATATTGGGCTGCCTTACACTGTCAGCGGTACACCCCAGCATGACGACGCCGATTACTTGGTGAACATGGCTAATATACCTACTGTTATATATGGTCCAGGCCATGGAAAGATTGCTCATATGCCTGATGAATATGTTTTAATACCAGATGTTGTAACAGCTGCTAAAGTATATGCCTTAACAATGTTTTATGCTCTTAGAGGTTGATTGTCATATATTATTAAGCAATTTCTTGGCAGTTATAGCAATGGTTTGGCGCTGGGAAATTGCTTTTATTTTTTCCGGGAGGGGAAATTATGCATTATGGATGGAAAGGAAAGATATTATTTATCGATTTGACCCAAAAAAAATATTGCGTCGAAGGCATCAGAGATTATCTTAATTACTTGGGCGGCAGAGGTATTAATGAGTTATTGATGTTTAAGACGATAAAAAAACAAACAAAGCCTCTTGACCCCGAAAATACGATTTTTCTTGGCTCGGGTCCGTTTGTCGGCACATTGGTTCCAGGTGCCAATCGATTGTCCATTGATTTTAAAAATGTTTTGACGGAGGGTATAGGTTCCGCTAATTGCGGCGGTCAATTTGCTGCTGAAATGAAATTTGCCGGCTATGACCATATCGTTATTACTGGGCGGTCTAAGGAACCCGTGTACATTTTTATTGACAATAATATGGTTTATTTTAGGGATGCTGAACACTTATGGGGCAAGAACACTTGGGAAACTGAAAACCTTATAAAAGCTGCTGAAAGAGAAGAGACCCTCAAGACTTTAACGATTGGCGTAGGTGGCGAAAACCTGGTTAAATACGCCTGCATAATTGGGGATCGAGGAAGGGCAGCCGGTTACGGCGGCGGTGGTGCCTTATTTGGCAGCAAGAATTTAAAAGCAATTGCTATAAAAGGTACTAGCCCAGTAATTGTAGCGCATCCTAATGGTTTTATTGAAAAGATTAGAAAATACTCAGAGTCTATTGAGAACAGCCAGGTCATTAAGAACTATCGTGACGGCGGCACTCTTTTACCTTATCTTCGGCCGGGACAAAACAGGCCGCATGGTGTCAAAAACATGTCTGAAGAGTTTTGGAGCGACGAAGCGATTGCCTGTGTTACAAGGGACAAGTTTGACAAGCATTTGCTTAGAAGGCATTCTTGTTTTAATTGTCCGGCGTACTGCAGCAGTATATATCAGATTAATGACAATATATATTGCGAAGGAGTCCAGGCCAATACACTCAGGGCCTTTGGTTCCAACTTGGATGTAAGAAATCCAGAATTTATACTGCAAGCTAATGCGTTGGCCAATATGTACGGGCTGGATACAGACCAGACCTCTGCAGCAATAGCCTGGGCTATAGAATGTTATGAGAATGGGATCATAAACAAAGCGGATACTGATGGGCTTGAACTGCGATGGGGATATGGGCCGGCGATTTTAGAACTGATAAGAAAAATAGCCTTTCGGGAAGGCTTTGGAAATGTTTTAGCCGAGGGAGTATATGAAGCTATAAAAATAATTGGCAGAGGTTCAGAAAAATACGCAATGCTTGTTAAGAAAAACAGTTTAATGGAAGCTGGGATGCGTTCATTTAGGGCTTGGGCCTTGGGAATAGTCACTAGCGCAAAGGCCGGCGGGCATTTAAGAGGCGCTCCCGGCCAAGAAATGCAAAGAATACCACCAGACGTCAGCAAAAAGCTGTTCAATATTGATAATATCTATGATCCCAGGACATATAAAGACAAAGCGAAACTTGTCGCCTGGCAGGATAAATACAAAGGAATAATAGATTCAGTGGGAGTTTGTGCGTCAATTACGATGTGGATGGACATCAATTTATTTACACCAGAAGATCTTTCCGAATTCATGTTTTTAATAACTGGTGAAAACATATCTCCTGAGCAGTTGTTTGTTTTTGGTTCACGACTCAATAACATAGAAAGGGCATTCAATCTGTTACATGCTGGCTTCAAACGGAAAGACGATTATCCCCCCCGAAAATTAATAGACATCCCGGTTAATGATGGACCATACAAGGGTGACAGAATAGAGCTTGCTGAATGGGATAAAATGCTTGACGAATATTATAGCTGTCATGGTTGGGACCCTGAAACAGGTCTTCCAACACGTAACTGCCTTAAAGATTTAAATCTTGAATTTGTTATTGAGACCCTTGAACGTGACTGCATATATCTGTAATGCTGTCGAGTGATATTAATTGTACAAAGGGATGTGTATAGGCTATGTTTATTAAAGTAAGCGCCCAAAAATGTGTGGGGTGCCGGATTTGCGAGCTAAGCTGTTCCTTTGAATTGAACAGAGAATTCAATCCGATTAATTCCAAGGTGCGTATTTATTTTAAAGACAGTGGGGAAGTCGAAGTGCGCATAAATAAAGAATGCACATGCCTACCGCACGGCTTGCCGCTTTGTATACAGTTGTGTCCCACAAGCGCCATTCAACTACAGTGATTTATTCTTTTTTCTCCGGGGCCTTTTGCTAATACTTCACAAATTCGTTAAATTTGTTAATAATAAAAGCAGAAAAACTAAACCGGGCAGCTGTATTATTGCCGGAAAAGGAGTGTAACGGTTGGCTGGCAATAAATATTTTGAAGATATCAGTAACAACCTGTCGCTAAAAGACAAAGTATATAATGCAATAAAAACCCAGATTATCAGGGGCAATTTACAACCTGGCCAGAGGTTAGCTGAAGAGGAAATATCAAAAGAAATGAATATAAGCAGGGCTCCGATTAGAGAAGCTCTAAACAAACTTGAAAAAGAAGGATTTATAAAAATTTTCCCGCGGAAAGGCACGATTGTCTCCCCCATTACCAAGAATGATATATATAACATATGGGAAATGAGGAAGATATTAGAACCTTATGCAGCAAAAAAATCGATCAATAAGTTCCAAAAGGAAGAGTTGAACAGCATTGAAAACCAAATAAGTGAGGTGTTAAGCAATCCTAGCGATTTTGCACGCTATATGGACTCCGATTTAAAGCTTCACGAACTATTATATAAATACTTAACTAACCACCTGCTAAAAGACACATTAACTATGGTAAAAGAGCATTCACTAAGGTTGCGTTATTATGCGGAAAAGAAATCATCAACGCCGGAGGGGGTTATCATACAGAATTGCAAGGAGCACCTAGAAATAGTTAAGGCTCTTAAGGCTGGGGAAGAGGAAATTGTTTACAATACGGTACTCATGCACGTATTAAATGGTGCAAAGAGGACAATGGAAGCTTTAAATGAAGATATTATATAAGCATATAAGCATACTTCGCGCATACTTCGCGCCCATCAGCGGCAAAACCGCTCGTTTGATGCCGGACAAGAAAAGAAACTTGCCAGCTTTAAAAGCACCTATTAGTCGGCCAAAACTTAAGCTTGGCTCACGGGCAGAAAACACGATGGACAAGTTCAGCATAATTAATACTTGGACGTTTTCCTGCGGGGCCCCGCATGGGGAAGTCCAGCAGCAGTTTTTGCTTTCTTCCTTGAATCCAAAGCCATTATCAGCAGAATCATCGGCAAAACGACCCGTTTGAGGCCAGTAAAGAAAAGAAACAATGCCGCCGGCCAAAAAGTACTAAAATCAACAAATAACGCCGGGTCAGGGTGGTGCAAGAGCCAGGGCTTCCAAAACACCCACCATATCCCGGCCAGAATTGGTGTAACCCAAAACGGGAATATATGAAAAGAAATATACATCGTTGCTGCGATAAAAATTATTCCTAAGGTGGACATCACGGCATTTGTGTCTGTGACCAGGAGATCGGACCGGGTGGTGTCTCCAGCCAAAAAACCCGCCGGCAAACCGAACATTTCAAATAAAAAGATGGCCATCAGCGGCATAAGGATGAAGTAAAGCATGGTAATCTTGCCAAAATCCTGCACCCGGACCCTTTTAACAATGCACAGGATGGTCAGGATAACCGTCACAAGAATCAACGCATATTCAATCATCTGGGCGTAAGGGTCAAATTTTTCATATATAGGAACAAACAACCGGTAAAACCGGCCGATGAAATTCAAATAGCCCTTTTCATATACAGGGATCAAGCAAAAATTGATTATGGTTATTAGTCCGGCATAGCCAACCAGTCTTTTGCTCTGATGGTTTTTGGCCAGAGCATAGATCAGCCCTAAGCCTGTGAGCGTGCTTAATATCAACACTGCCGCTGGATCGCCGGGCCGTTGCCGGTTGATTGCGGGCAGCAGCAATACGGGAATAACGAACAGGCCACCCGCCGTGAGGATAAACAAATCGATTTTTTTGTTCAGAAATCCCATCAGCAGAACTGCTAAACCGGCCATGCTTATTACAACCATTAATAAAAATGGGCGGTAATCAGGGAAAAAACCGGTTGCGGCAAAAACAGATACCAACCCGCCGGACAACATGACTGTACCGGCATACATCTTAGCATTCCATTGCTTGCGAAAAAACGCAGTCGTCAGGACAACCGCACCGCAAAAAAACAAAACGATTGATGTACCGAGTGGCCTTAAATCCGGCCACATTTTTATTGCCCCGGCCAGGAAAAATAATCCAAGGATACAAAAGACAATTCCGACAATAGTTTTTATACTATTCGTATTCCTCATTGCTGCCTGCCCCCTTCAACCAACGGTTGGTCAAAAAACATAAAGCCTCTCTCCTTCGCATCGTAATACTGATTCCGTTACTTAAAATCAGGAGTTATGCAGTTGATGGAAAATAACACCAAAGCATAATCAAAAAATATTTT
>JANLFJ010000041.1 GCA_024655825.1 Peptococcaceae bacterium
ATATGCTTGATTTGCGATTAGAAAATCATAAAAATAGCTTACATCGCAAAAAGCTGAATACATGTATTTATAGGAATTTTGCCTCAAACGTGATAAAATTAAAGACGAAGTTCATTCTTGTTTTTAGGGCGGGCCCGCATGATAAACAGGATTGCCGTAAAAGCTTACGCCAAAGTAAACCTTGCCCTGGACGTGCTGGGCAAGAGAGACGACGGCTACCACGAAGTGCAGATGGTTATGCAGGGGATCGACTTGTACGACCTGGTCGAGCTGGAAAAAAGCGGCCGGTGTATCCGGTTAACCTGCAACTGGGCTGAGCTGGGAACGGGAAAAGACAATCTTGCCTACCGGGCGGCCAGCCTGTTAAGCGAAAATTATCCGGTGGTCAAAGGGGTTAAAATCAACCTCCGGAAGAAAATCCCGCTGGCGGCGGGTCTTGGCGGCGGCAGCGCCGATGCGGCCGCTGTCCTTTTGGGCCTTAACGAGCTTTTTGCTCTTGGGCTTTCGATTGATGAACTGAAGCGGTTTGCTGCGGTTTTGGGGTCTGACGTGCCGTTTTGTTTGCGCCCTCTTACCGCTTACGCCTGGGGTAGGGGGGAACAGATCGTGCAGCTTCCTCCCTGTCCCCGTTTATGGGTTGTTTTGGCCAAACCTCCTTTCGGGGTTTCCACGGGTGAAGTGTACCGGCGCCTGCACAGCGTGACCGTCAGGAAAAGGCCTGCCGTGCAGCAGCTTATCGCCGCCTTGTCGGAAAAGAAGACGGCGTTAATGTTTGAGCACATGGAAAACGTGCTGGAATACGCCGCATTCGACATGCATCCCCAGCTCCGGGAACACCTTCAACAGATGCAGGAAATGGGGGCTGCCAAAGCGATGATGTCCGGGAGCGGGCCGACGCTGCTGGCTTTTTATGAAAGCGAAGAAAAGGCCCGCCAGGCGGCTTCGCTGCTGGCCAAACCCGGTTGGAAGCTGTTTGTCGCCAGGACTCTTGGGCCCGAGGACATGGAGGAAAGGGGGGTCTATTTGTGAGCGAAAAGAAAATAATGCTGCAGCTTGACCAGTATAAACCCTTGCGGGACATTGTGTTTGAAGGCATGCGCGAAGCGATAATCACCCAGGTATTAAAACCGGGCGAGCGCCTCATGGAAAGCCAGCTGGCCATGGAAATGGGGGTCAGCAGGACCCCGATCCGGGAAGCCATCCACAAACTGGAACTGGAAGGGTTTGTCTATGTCCTCCCGCGCAAGGGAGCTTTCGTGGCGGAAATATCGCTCAAGGATATTCAAGAGATTTACGAGATCCGGACCATCCTGGAGGGGCTGGCCAGCGGCCTGGCTGCCGTGAGAGCGACTTCCGAAGAGATTGAGGAGATGGAAAGGTGCCTGCTGCGGGAATCAAATTTGCTGGAAAGCGAGGATATTAACGCCACGGTCGCGGAGGACATCAATTTGCATAACGCCATTTACAAGGCCGCGCGCAACGAACGGCTCGTCACCACTCTTAACAACCTGCGCGAGCAGATTTACAGGATGCGCGTAGCGTCGATGTCCCTGCCGGGGAGGAAGAAAAAGAGCCTGGAGATGCACAGAAAGATAGTCGAAGCGATAAGCGAGCGAAAACCCGACTTGGCCCGGGAAATGGCCGAAAAACACATGAGATACGCCCAGGAAGCCATGATCGAGCATTACAAAAGACAGATATCAAAACAATAAACCGCACACTGCTTTTATTCTTTGAAAGGAGATTGTTAAATGGTTGTAGGTGTCATCCTGGCGGGTGGTCGGAAAAACGGTTTAACGGCCGGCCAGACTCATCCCGTAGATGAAGCCTTTATTTCCATCGGGAAGAGATACATGATTGAGTATGTAGCCGAAGCCCTGGAAGCTTCGCCTTATATCAACAGAATCATCATCTCCGGACCGCTGGACAGGCTGGTCAAAGTCTTCCAGGAATCGGAGCGGCTGACGCTGGTGCAGAGCGGCGAGACAGTAATAGACTCGTTCAGGCACGCTTTCCAGGCCGCCAGGCCGTCCGGGGAACGCCTGCTGGTTGTCACGGCGGATATACCTCTTTTGTCCACCAGGGCTGTCGATGACTTTCTCGAATCCTGTTTCCGGCAGAGCGGGGACCTGTTTTATCCCATAATCAGCAAAGAAACCAATGAAAACAAGTATCCCGGCGTAAAACGAACCTACGTCAACCTGAAAGAAGGTCTTTTCACCGGAGGGAACCTTTTTTTCTTTGACCCGGCGATAGTTGAAAGGTGCCTTCCCCTTGCCGAAAAACTGGTATTATACCGTAAAAAACCCATCCGGCTGGCCACCTTTATCGGGTGGGGAGTGCTGGTTCGCTACGTGCTGGGCATTCTCTCCCTAAAAGATGCGGAGAGGGCGGTTTCCAGGATGATGGGCATTAAGGGAGTGGCGGTTATTTCTCCCTATCCTGAAATCGGCATCGATGTTGACAAACACAGCGACCTGGACCTGGCCGAAAAGATTCTCTGTTCATGAAGGTTGCCGGCAGGCGCCCTGTTTAATTGGGTTAAAACAACAAGAGGGGGTCAGAACATGGAAAAATGGCGTAGAAGCGAACGGGTCGCGGTGATGACGAAATACCTTCTGGAAAGGCCCAATACCCTTGTTTCATTGAATCATTTCACCAGCTTTTTCAAGGCGGCCAAATCCAGCATCAGCGAAGACATCAGCATCATGCGCGATGTTTTCCAAAAAGCCGGCCTGGGCAGAATAGAAACGCAGGCCGGCGCCGGGGGAGGCATGATCTACTACCCGCATGTCGGCAAAAAAGAAGCTTCCGCCTTTATTAGCGACCTGGTGCGCAGGATGGCCGACCCGGGCCGTATTCTCCCCGGGGGCTTTCTCTACATGACGGATATTATCTTTGACGCCCGCGTTGCCCAGAAAGTGGGGGAGATTTTTGCGCAGCGCTTTCTTGAACTGGAGCCGCAGTATGTGGTCACTATCGAGACCAAGGGTATACCGCTGGCGCTTATGACCGCCAGGGCTTTAAACCGTCCCCTGGTTATTATCAGGGACGCCGGCCGCGTGACCGAAGGATCTGCGGTAAGCCTCAATTACGTCACCGGTTCTTCCCGCCAGATCAGGACCATGTCCCTTTCCCGGCGCGCCCTGCCCGTGGAAAGCAGGGTGATAATAATTGACGACTTTATGAAGGCGGGCGGCACGGCCAGGGGGATGGTCGACCTGTTAAGCGAATTCAAGTCCACCGTGCTGGGGATCGGCGTGCTGGTTGACACCGGCGTCCCCGAAAAAAAGCTGGTCAGCGATTACTACTCGCTGCTGAAACTGGTTGAAGTCAACGAGCAGGAAAAAAAGATCGTCATCATACCGAATTAAGCGCAACAAAAGTTTACAGATAAATGTATAAAACAGCTAAATTATGGGAAATTTCATAAAGAGAAGCAGGAAAATCCAAAAAGATGACGAATAGGACATATTAACCAGGTGGTAATCGGGGGAAGGTGGTGATTTCAGGTGGATATCACAGATGTGAGGATCAGAAAGATCAACCAGGAAGGCAGGATGAAGGCCATTGTATCGGTGACGTTTGACAATGCTTTTGTAGTTCACGATGTGAAGGTTGTTGAGGGCACAAACGGGTTGTTTGTGGCCATGCCCAGCCGGAAAACGCCGGAGGGTGAATTCAAAGACATTGCCCATCCGATATCCTCGGATGTACGTGAAATAATTCAGACGGCAGTGTTGAAAGCATACCAGGAAGCCATATAAAAGAGAGCACAGCGCAGTTTTTAGGAGCTTAAGTGTTTTGGCTCCTTTTTATTTTTCGAAGAATAGTTTTGGTCAGAGGTGGAGTTTCAACTAATATTATGGTATAACTATAATGACATTTTTAATCGGCGAGGAGGGGGATGCGTTTTGGCGCAAACGGCGGCCGTTGTGCTGGCGGCAGGGCTGGGGACCAGGATGAAATCCGGCCAGCCCAAGGTTCTTCACAAACTGGCCGGCCTGCCGGTGATCCAGCATGTCATTGCTGCCCTGCAGGAGGCTTCAATCAACAATATTATCGTCGTACTCGGGTACCAGGGAGAGCTGGTGGAAAAAATCCTGCCGGAAACGTGCCGGGTGGCCTACCAGCACGAACAGCTGGGGACCGGTCACGCCCTCATGCAGGTCCTGCCGGAACTGGAGAGGTTTGCCGGAGGCGACTGTCTCGTTGTCTGCGGGGATACCCCTCTTCTCAGGGCGGAGACATTAAGACTCTTATATGAGAAACACAGGCACAGCGGGGCAAAAGCCACTGTCCTGACGGCGCTTTTTCCCGACCCGCAAGGATACGGCCGGATCGTCAGGGGTCCTGCGGGCATTGAGCGGATCGTGGAAGAAAAGGACGCCGCTTTGCAAGAAAAAGAAATCAAAGAAATAAACACCGGGACATACTGCTTCGACGTTAACAGTTTGAAAGACAGGCTGACGCGTCTTTCCGCCGCCAACGCCCAGGGTGAGTATTACCTGACCGACATAGTCAAAATGCTGGTCCTGGAAAAAGAAAAGATCGAAACCGTGCTTCTGGAAGACCACCTCGAAGCTGTGGGCATCAACAACCGCGTGCAGCTGGCCGAAGCCGGTCAAATCCTGCGCCGCCGCATCCTGACCGGTCACATGCTGCGCGGGGTCACCGTTATCGACCCCGAGCACACTTACGTTGACGCGGGAGTAACCATCGGCCAGGACACGGTTCTTTATCCCGGGGTTTTCCTGGAAGGGAAAACGCAGGTCGGAAAAAACTGCGAGATCGGCCCGCATACCAGGATCACCGATTCCATTATTGCCGACAACGTTTCCGTAACATACTCGTGTCTCCTTGAAGCCAGGGTAGCCAGCGGGTGCGCAATTGGGCCCTTCAGCTTTTTACGGCCGGGTTCTGTCCTGGCGGAGAACGTCAAGATCGGCGACTTCGTTGAGGTGAAAAAATCCATTGTGGGCGCGGGTTCCAAAATACCGCACCTGAGTTATGTCGGCGACAGCACGCTGGGGGAAAACGTCAACATCGGGGCCGGGACCATCACCTGCAACTACGACGGGTTCGCCAAACACCCCACGGTAATAGGCGATGGAGCCTTCGTCGGGAGCAACACGAACCTTGTTGCTCCCATTACGGTGGGTCCCGGAGCTTATATCGGGGCCGGCTCCACGGTCACCAGGGATATACCGGGAGGAGCCCTGGCTGTCGCCAGGGGGAAACAGCGCAACATCGAAAACTGGAAAAACCGCAGCCCAAAAGAGGGCCCAAAGTGAGTTTCCCGGTGCCGGGCTGCGGGCGGGCCCGGAACCGGCCTGCTTTCGTGCGGCGGCCGGTAGGACGAGCAGGGCCCGGGCAATGAAGAGAATGGAGGGGCACAAGACAATGCCAGGTTACAAAAAGCTGAAGATATTCACGGGTAACGCCCATCCCGGGCTGGCCTCGGAGATAGCCGAGTACCTCGGCGTCGAGGTTAGCCAGGCCTCCGTTAAGACGTTTTCGGACGGCGAGATCAACGTGGACATCAACGAAAGCGTGAGGGGCGCCGATGTTTTTGTGATCCAGCCGACATGCACGCCCGTGAATGACAACATCATGGAACTCCTTATCCTTATCGACGCCCTGCGAAGGGCTTCGGCCCGGCGGATAACCGCGGTGCTTCCTTATTACGGTTACGCCAGGCAGGACAGGAAAGCCAAAGCCCGCGACCCGATCACCGCCAAACTGGTTGCCAACCTGATAACGGCCGCCGGCGCCCGCCGCGTGCTTGCAGTGGACCTTCATGCCGGCCAGATCCAGGGTTTTTTTGATATACCGGTGGACCACCTCCAGGCCGTTCCAATCCTGGCGGAATACTTTTTAAACAAGCAGCTCGACAACTCCGTGGTCGTTTCTCCCGACCTGGGCGGGGTCACCAGGGCCAGGGCCCTTTCCGGCAGGCTTCACCTCCCCCTGGCCATAATCGACAAGCGCCGCCCGCAGCCCAACGAGTCCGAAATCATGCACATCATCGGCGAAGTGGAAGGGAAGAAGGTAATAATGATCGACGACATCATAGACACCGCGGGGACGATCACCCTGGGAGCGCAGGCGCTGCTGGAAAAGGGCGCGCAGGAGGTGTACGTCTGCTGCACGCACCCGGTTCTCTCCGGGCAGGCTGTGGAAAGGCTTGAAAGCTCTCCCGTCCGGGAAGTGGTGATCACCAACACAATTCCTCTTGCCCGGGGGAAAAAGCCGGACAAGTTCAGGGTGCTGTCAATTGCTCCTCTTCTGGGAGAGGCCATCATCCGCATTCATGAAGACCTCTCCGTCAGCAAACTGTTCGACTGAAACCCCGCCCGGCTGCGCCTGCAGCCGACGGCAGATATTACGCAAAGAGGTGATGAAACGATGGAAAAACCATCAATAGAAGTCCAACCGCGCCAAGTAAACACCAAGCATTCGCTGAAAGAAATCCGGCGCAAGGGGTTAGTCCCCGGGGTCATTTACGGCAAGAGAGCAGGCAGTATTCCCATCTCCCTCCCGGAGAAGGAACTGCTCAAGATAGGCGGGGCCAACCTGGTTTCGGTCAAACTGCCGGGCGGTTCCTACCCGGCGGTTGTCCGGGAGTTGCAGAAGCACCCGCTGAGCGGCAGGATTCTCCATGTCGACTTTCTCCAGGTGGAGATGGACCAGAAAATAAGGGCCGAAATCCCTGTCCACTTGTCGGGAAGCGCAGCCGGCCTGAAAGCGGGAGGGATCCTGCAGCACGGTGAGCGCGCGGTGGAGGTGGAGGCCCTGCCCGGCGAACTGCCCGATGCCTTCCATGTTGACATTTCGCCCCTGGAAATCGGAGACAAATACACGGTGGCGGACCTCCAGAAAACCACTTCTTTAACCATTACCAGCGACCCGGAAACTGTCCTGGCGGTGATAAACGCGCCCAGGCTCGCTGAAATCGAAGAGCCTGCGGAAACAGCCAAAGGCGAAGAGGAGAAGAAAGAAGAGCCGGCGGGCGAGGCCTGAGCCTCACTGCTTGAAGGATAGGGGTGGAGCGGGGCATGAAGCTGGTAATAGGCCTGGGCAACCCCGGGTCCCGCTATGCCGGGACCCGGCACAACCTTGGGTTTATGGTCGTGGACTCCCTTGCCGGGAGGCTGGGATTCCCGGTTAACGACAAAAAGCACCAGTGCCTGCTGGGACAGGGCCACCTTGCGGGTACAAGAATAATGCTGGCCAAACCTCAAACCTATATGAACAGGAGCGGGCAGGCGGTCCTGGAAATCTTGCATTACTACCATGACCGGATTGATGACTTCATCGTCGTCCACGATGACCTTGACCTGGATTTTGGCAGGATCCGCTTTAAAAGCGACGGGGGCGCGGCCGGCCACAAGGGCTTGCTGTCAATTGCCGGCCTGCTCAATTCCACCGACTTCCAGCGGCTGAAAGTGGGGATCGGGCGCCCTCCCGGGCGGCTGCCGGTGGAAAGCTTTGTTTTAAGCGAGTTTTCCCCCGGGGAAAGAAAAACCCTCCCCGCCCTCATCGAGGCCTGCCTGGACGGGCTGGAAACCTGGGCCCGCGAGGGCATCGAAAAAGCCATGAACGATTTCAACGGGCTTAACCTCCGGGAAAAAGAAACCGAAAACGAGGCGCGTTAGCCTGCCGCCGGTTAGTTCGCCCTTTTTTGGGACATACTAAGAACTAGCCTGCAGTAGGGAGGTTATGGCTTGCGCCTCATTTACATTTGCGAAGAATGCGGCAGGTACATAGACGAAATCCAGCTGGCTGGCTGGAACGAAACCCTCCTTGGTTTTGATATTCTCACTCCCGAAGAGAGAGACGACCTGCTGTGCCTTGACTGGGACCGCCGGGTGGGGACCGTGCGGTCCATCTGCGAGTCCTGCTGGTCCAAACACAATCCCGCCGAGAGCGGCCGTGGGCAGCCGGTTCACTAGTTTTTCCTTTTGAAAATTTTGGCTTTGGCTAAAAGTTCGTTTCCCGCAAAAAGGCATTGGCATCGGGAAGCGCATATTTTATAATTAGAGAGTCTAATACTGCACGAAGGTGAACAAGCCACAGCATGTGCGGTGGTGGGGGTCATTCTGGCGCCCACTATTTGCCATGGGAGGAATAGCGCGGCATGAAGATTGAGAAGATCGATTTAATAAACGAATATCTCCGTAAGTCAAAAGAATTCAAATTCCTCCTGGAACAGCTCCGCCAAGATGGGGACAGCCTTGTTTACGGCATAACCGGGTCCTTAAAGAGCCTGCTGGCCGCCCTGGTTGTCAAGAACCAGCAAAAGCCGGCCCTGTACATTGTGGAGAACACTCAGCGCGGCAAGGAAGTTTTTGACGACCTGAGCAACCTGCTGGCCGGTATTACCGTCCACTTTTTCCCGGCGCTGGACTTGCTGCCGTTTGAGGTAATCGCCCGCAGCCGCGAGACCCAGCGAAAGCGGCTGGAAGTGCTGCAGGGTCTGGTCGGCGGCCAAAAAAGCGTCGTGGTGGCAACCCTGGAGGCGGTAAGCAAGGTGCTGGTTTCTCCGGACGTGTTCGCCTCGTCCACGCTTACGCTGAGCGTAGGCCAAAAAGTAAAGGTCGATGAGCTGCTTAAACGCCTGCTCGACATTGGATACCAGAGGGCTGACCTGGTCGAGGACAAGGGACAGGTATCGCTGCGCGGCGGCATCCTCGACCTCTTTCCCGCGACGGCGGAAAACCCGTACCGTTTTGAATTTTTTGACGACGAGATCGAATCAATTCGCGTCTTCTCCACCGAGAACCAGCGGTCGACCGGCAAAATAACCGGGGTGACGGTATCCCCCGCCGCCGAGTTCTTTTTCCCGGCGCTGGAACGAGAAAAGGCCGTGGAGAAAATAGAAAAAGAAGCCTGTCAGCTGCTGCGGGCCATGGAGAAAAAGGGCAACAGGAACGGCTACGAGAACCTGGCGGCCAGGGTTAAGGAAATTGTGAACGGGGTTAAAGAAGGACTTTGCTTTCCCGGCTACGAGCAGTACCTCCCTTATTTCAGCGAGAAAAAATACTCGCTTCTTGACTATTTCCCGGAAACTCCCCTGTTGATCATCGACGAGCCGAACAGGCAAAGAGAAAGCTTTCTCCTTTCCGAGAAGGAAACCCAGGAGACGTTCAAGACGCTTCTGGAAAAAGGGCAAATCCTGCCCGGGCAAATAAACAACTACTTTAACTTTGAAGAACTCTGGTCAATCTTTTCCCCCAGGAAAAAAATCTATTATTCCCTGCTCCCCAAAAAACCGGCCGGCGCGGAAAGAGTCAACGCCCTGGGAATTACGGCCAGGACAGTCGGCCTGTTTATGGGAAAGATACGGCTGCTGGCTGACGAACTGAAGGAGTGGCGCCGCCAGAAGTTTGCCGCCCTGGTATTCGTCAACTCCGCCGAACGCGGCGAACGGCTTAAACAGGGGCTTTGGGACCTGGGCATAGAGGCGGTCGTCACGGAGGGCGGGTTTGACCTCCAGCCGGAGAAAATATATATAACCACCGGCTACCTCAGCGGCGGATTTGAACTCACAGCCTGGAAACTCGCCGTCCTGACGGAACACGAGCTGTTTTTCCAGCCCAAGAAACGGGTTCCCCGCCGGATGTTCCAGGAAGGAAAAAGGTCGACTGTCCTGGAGGACTTGAAAATTGGCGACTATGTCGTGCACGTGAACCACGGCATCGGAAAATACATGGGGATCGAAAAACTGGCCGTGGGCGAGGCGGAACGGGATTACCTGGTAATCAAATACCACGGCGAGGACAAACTCTATGTCCCCACTGACCAGTCGGGGCTGCTGCAAAAATACTTCAGCCAGGAAGGGCAGCTTCCCAAGCTCTCCAAGCTTGGCGGCAGCGACTGGAACCGAGTAAAAAACAGGGTAAAAGCGGCGGTCAGGGACCTGGCCGAAGAGCTCCTGTCTCTTTATGCCGCCCGCCAGTCTGCGCCGGGTTACGCTTTTGCCGGCGACTCTCCCTGGCAGAGGGACTTTGAAGAAGCCTTTCCTTATGAGGAGACCCCCGACCAGGTCCGGGCCATCAGGGAAGTAAAAAAAGACATGGAAATGCCGCGGCCCATGGACAGGCTGCTTTGCGGCGACGTGGGCTACGGCAAGACGGAGGTGGCTATCCGGGCCGCGTTCAAAGCGGTCACCAGCGGGAAGCAGGTGGCTGTCCTGGTCCCGACCACGGTGCTGGCCCAGCAGCACTATAACACCTTCCGCGAGAGATTCGAGGGTTTTGCCGTCAGCGTCGGGGTGTTGAGCCGCTTTCGCACGCCCAAAGAGCAAAAAGAGATCATCAAAGACCTCAAAGCGGGCAAAATCGACATCATTATCGGCACTCACCGGCTCCTGTCGTCAGACGTTAAATTCAAGGACCTGGGCTTGCTGGTTGTCGACGAAGAACAACGGTTCGGCGTGGTCCATAAAGAAAAACTCAAAAAACTGAAAACGAATGTCGATGTCCTTACCCTCACCGCCACTCCCATCCCCAGGACCCTGCACATGGCCCTGGCGGGCGTGCGCGACATGAGCTTGATTGAGACGCCGCCGGAAGACCGCTACCCGGTCCAGACCTTTGTGGTCGAACACAGCCCGCAACTGATCCGCGAGGCGATCAGGAGGGAGCTGGGGAGGGGCGGCCAGGTTTACTACGTGCACAACCGTATTGAGGACATAGACCGGGTGGCTGCCTTTATCCAGGAACTGGTGCCGGAAGCCCGGATTGGGGTCGGGCACGGGAGGATGGGCGAGGAGCACCTGGAGAAAGTAATGCTGGATTTTATGGAAGACAAAATAGACGTCCTGGTGAGCACCACCATCATCGAATCGGGTCTGGACATCTCCAATGTCAACACACTGATTGTTGACGATGCCGACAAACTGGGGCTTTCCCAGCTTTACCAGTTGAGGGGGCGGGTAGGTCGTTCCAACAGGGTCGCTTACGCTTACCTCACCTATAATAAAGACAAGATCCTTTCAGAGATCGCCGAAAAACGCCTCAACGCGATCCGCGAGTTCACCGAACTGGGTTCAGGTTTTAAGATCGCCATGAAGGACCTGGAGATCAGGGGCGCCGGGAACATCCTGGGCGCCGAGCAGCACGGGCATGTCGAGGCGGTCGGTTTTGACCTGTACTGCCGGATGCTGGAAGAGGCGGTCAGGGAGGCCAGGGGCGAGGAACTCCCCCCGGAAAAGGCGGTTTCCATAGACATCCAGGTGAAAGCCTATATCCCGCAGGAATATATCCACGACACGGGGACAAAAATCGATTTTTACCAGAGGATATACGCGGCGAAAACGCTTGACGATCTCGACCTGCTGAAAGAAGAGCTGGAGGACAGGTTCGGCGCGCCGCCCGAACCGCTTCTCAACCTGTTAAAGATAGCCGCGATCAAGGTGCTGGCCGCCGGTTCCAAGGTCCATTCCGTTGTCCAGGAGAAAAACGTGATAAAACTCAAGCTGGAAGACGACCACGGCCTTTCCGGCCGCAACCTGATGGACCTGGCCAGGCGCTACCGGAGGCAGGTCAGCTTCAGCGCGTCGGCCGGGCTGGAGATCATGGTCAACACGCAAAACCTGGAGATGCAGCAGGTCCTGCAGCTCATTGAAGAGATCATCCTGGAAATATCGACCATTGCCGGGAAAGAAGCGGCTCTGGTATAATTGACCTTGCCTTCGGGGTCCGGAACGCCTACAACGCATATGGCAAGAGAAAGAAGGGAAAACAGCGCAATGAAAAAAACCCCCGGCTTGATTGCAGGCCTTCTTGTCCTGGTCCTGCTGGCCGCAGGCTGCGGGACCAGGGTGGCGGCCACCGTGAACGGCGAGAAAATAACGGAGGCCGAGCTGAACAAGAGGGTCGAGCAGGCGGCGGCATGGTACGGCTATGACCTGAAAAGCCCGGAAAACAAGGATTTGACGGCTCAACTGCAGGAACAGGTCCTGGAGAGCCTGGTCATGGAAAAGGTCGTTCGCCAGGCTGCCGGTGAAATGAAGATCGAAGTTAAAAAGGAAGAGATAGAAGAAGAGCTAAAAAAAATCCGCGACCAGTTAAAAACGGAGGAGAATTACGCCGATTTTTTGAAAAAGCGGAAATTCACGGAAAAGGACCTGCAAACATACATCGGAAACCAGCTGCTCCTCGATAAACTGTTCGGGGAAGTGACCAAAGATATAACTGCCCCGAGCAGGGACAGCAGGCAGTATTACGAAGAGCACAAGGAAGAATTCTTCGTTAAGGAGCAGGTCAAGGCCAGGAACATAGTGGTGAAAACGGAAGAAGAAGCGAAAAACATCATCTCCCGCCTGGGCAGCGGCGAGGATTTCGCCAAGCTGGCCGCCGAGCTGTCGATCGACCCCACCGCCAAGGAAACCGGCGGCCTTATCGATTACTTTGACCGGGATGCCATGTACATCCAGGAATTCAAAGACGCCGCCTTTTCCCTGAAAGCGGGCCAGTACACGAAAACCCCGGTGAAGACTGTTTACGGCTACCATATTATCAAGGTGGAGGACAGGAAGCCCGCCCGGCAGTATTCGTTCGAGGAAATAAAGGACGAGCTGGAAAGCCGCCTGTTGATGGAGGAAAAGAATGAAAAATTTCTAACCTATGTCGACGACCTGATAGAAAAGGCGAATATTGAAAGAAAGCTCCTGGAGAAAGAGCCGCAGGCGGGCAGCCAGCCGCAGCCGGAAAACCAGGAATAATCCACGAACCCGGCAGTGTCCCTGGTTTATAAACCAGGGACACTGTTTTTTCATGCCCGTCCAGGTATAAAAATGGCGGTTTAAACAAACATTAACTCTGCTAGCAGTTAAGAGGGGAGGTCGACGCCTTAATCGAATAAGCAAAAAAAGAATAAATGGCAGATGGAGGATATATACTAGTATCACTAATGATCCCTTAAATTATAAGGAGGGAAATCAAACCAAATGAAAGCGACAGGTATTGTGCGTCGAATCGATGACCTAGGGCGCGTTGTTATTCCCAAAGAAATAAGAAGGACCTTGCGGATTCGTGAAGGAGACCCCTTGGAGATTTTTGTAGACCGTGAAGGCGAGGTCATTTTAAAAAAGTATTCTCCCATTGGCGAACTGGGCGACTTTGCCAAGGAATATGCCGATTCCCTTTATGAAGCGATTGGACATATCGCCTGCATAGCCGACAGGGACCAGATCGTGGCTGTGGCCGGCGGGCCGAAGAAAGAGTTTTTAAACAAGCGCATCGGCGCTGCGGTAGAAAAGGTTATGGAAGAAAGGAAAGCCGTTCTGATCAACCAGCCCGGACAGCATCCTTACTGCCAGATCTGCGCGGGGGAAGAAGGGGAATGCAAGTACGCCGCGGAAGTGATAGCCCCGATCATCGCCGAAGGAGACCCCATCGGGGCGGTGATCATAGCTTCCAAGGAACCCAACACCAAGTTCAGCGACCTCGAACTCAAGCTGGCGGAAACGGCGGCCTCGTTCCTGGCCAAACAAATGGAGCAGTGACCTGACAAAGGAGCCGGAAGCTCATTTCGGCTCCTTTGCTTTACCTTGCCTGCCCCGTGTACCGGTGTCTTGCCTAAATATTTCCGCAAGTGTTATGATAGGGTGGACAACGGAAAAGGGGCTGGAATCTTGAAACAGATAATAATTGTGGGGCTGGGCCCGGGCGCCCTGGAACACCTGTCGCTGGGCGTTTGGGAAACGCTCTCCGCCGCAAACAAAATCGTTTTCCGCACCGCTAAACACCCCGTGGTCCGGGAGCTGGCGGAAAAAGGGCTGCGTTTTACGACCCTCGACCATCTTTACGAGCAAAAAGAAACCTTCGACCAGGTTTACGAAGCGATTGCCCGCCACCTTATTGACGAACTGGAAAAGGAACCGGGACTCAAGGAGCTTGTTTACGGCGTGCCCGGTCATCCCCTGGTGGGAGAGGAGTCCGTGCGGCTTCTTTTGCAGGCCGGTCCGGCCCGCCACATTAAAGTGACCGTCAAGCCGGGGATGAGCTTTTTGGACCCTGTTTGCCTGTTCCTGGATGCGGACCCGGCCAAAGGGCTCCTGGTCCTGGACGCGCTCGATTTTCAAAAAGAACAGCTCTGCGCGTCCTGCGGCACGGTTTTTCTACAGGTTTACAGCAGGCTGGTCGCTTCGGACTTAAAACTTGCCCTGCTGGAGATTTACCCGCCGGATCACCCCGTCCTGGTGGTCAGGGCGGCGGGGATTGCCGGCCTGGAAAAGGCGGAAGAGGTCCCTCTTTACCGGCTGGACCGGGAGGAGCGGTTTGATCATTTGACCTCTCTTTACCTTAAGCCGTTAACGCCGGCGGGAAAAAAGGCGGCTTCTTGCCTGTATCCCCTCGACCCGCTGGTGGAAATAATGGACAGGCTTCTTTCTCCCCAGGGCTGTCCCTGGGACAAAAAACAGGACCACAATTCACTGAAGCCGTATCTTCTGGAAGAGGCCTACGAGGTGATCGAGGCCATTGACAGCAAGGACATGAACAAATTGAAGGAAGAACTGGGAGACTTGCTTTTGCAGGTGGTTTTTCATGCCGCTCTCGCCGGAAAAAGGGGCGATTTTTCCAGCAACGATGTGATCGCCGCGGTCTGCGAAAAACTGATCAGGCGGCATCCCCATGTTTTCGGCGGCGTAAAGGTCAGGGATTCCGAAGAAGTCTTGCGGAACTGGGAACAGATCAAAGCCGGGGAAAGGGGCGAGCAGGCTCCTGGAACCAAAAAGGCCAAAACCGGCATCATGAGCGGGTTGAACGCTGCTTCCCCGGCGCTGCTGCTGGCGGAGGAGGTGCAAAAAAAAGCGCGCCGGGTGGGGTTTGATTGGCCGGACGCCCGGGGAGCCTGGGACAAACTTTTTGAGGAAATCGATGAATTGAAAAAAGCGGATAAGGACATGATAGAGATAGAAGACGAACTGGGAGACGTGCTGTTCGCGGTCGTCAACATCGCCCGCTTTTTAAACGTTTCCCCGGAAATCGCCCTGATGAAGACTGTAAAAAAGTTTGTCCGCCGGTTTAACTACATCGAAGATTACTTGGCCGAAAACGGGCTGGACTGGAAACAAATGGACCTGGCCGGGCTGGACATATTATGGGAAAAAGCCAAAAATAAAGGATTATAATGCAAAAAAAAAGAAAAACTTAACATGTGACGCAGGATTTTGCAATGCTTTGTAGAATGATAGATAAAGGCAAACCTTAATAATTTTGGGAGGGATGGTTTTGAACAAAACTGAACTCATAAGCGCAGTGGCAGAAAAAGCTGAAATGACGAAAAAAGACGCTGAGAAGGCCGTGAACGCAGTTCTGGCCAGTATTGAAGACGCGCTGGCGAAAGGCGATAAGGTCCAGCTGGTTGGGTTTGGGACGTTTGAAGTGAGACAGAGGGCAGCCCGGACAGGCCGCAACCCGCAGACCGGCAAGGAGATCAAGATCGCCGCTACGAAGGTGCCGGCTTTCAAACCAGGCAAAGCCTTGAAAGACTCGGTTGTGTAGGAGTTATTATCGATTTAGATTATTGCTGTGGATATTATGCATTTATAATCAGGTTCATCGCGGCCTGATTTTTTCTTTCGTTTTTTCGTTGTATTATTTATTAATAAAATGAAAGGAGCGGGCGGGATGCGCCTCGATAAATACCTTAAAGCATCCAGGCTTATCAAACGGAGGACCGTGGCCAAAGACCTCACCGCCGCGGGAAAAGTGACGGTCAACGGCAGGGTGGCCAAGCCCTCAACCGAAATAAAGGCCGGGGACATCCTGGAGATAGGTTACGGAGCCAGGAAGGTCCGGGTGGAAGTCCTGGAGACGAAGGAAACGGTGCCGGCCGCTGAAGCCGGCAGTTTGTACAGGGTTATTGAATAATTTGCCAGCGCGGTAAATACATATAAACCCGCTTCCCGGCCAAAATAACTTATGATTTAAATACTGATGACGGAGGGTTTATATGAAAAAACTGCGCCTGGCGCTGCTGCTGTTGCTTTGCCTTTCCCTGCTCTTTTCGGGCTGCCGCGCTTTGAGAAGGCCCGGTGTCGAGCAGGCCGGGTTCAAAGAGGAACCGACCATTTCCCTGTACGTTGCCGAGACCGGCGAAAAGAAACAGATTAAAATGGAAGAGTATATCAAAGGCGTGGTGGCCGCGGAGATGGACCCCACCTGGCCGGTAGAGGCCCTCGCCGCCCAGGCCATCCTGGCGCGGACCTTCACCCTAGAAAGGATGAAGAGCACGGGCGGCGTGCCTGAACGGGGCACCGACGCCTCGACCAGCGTGGAGGAATTCCAGGCCTATGACCCGGGAAGGATAAACGACAGTGTGATAAACGCCGTTAATAAGACGAGGGGTGAAACAGCCAAATACCAGGGGCGTTACATCAAGGCGTGGTTCTTTTCCGACGCGGGCGGCCTCACGGCGGCTTCGGCCCTGGAAGGGCTGGATTACAGGAAAGAGCCCAGCCCTTACGTCCACAGCGTAAAAGACCCCGGTTCGGCCATCACCGTGCCGGAAAACAAGTCCTGGCAGGCGGTGTTCTCCCTGGCTTCCGTGAGGGAGGCGGTGAAAAAAATATCGGGCAGTGACCCCGGTCCCATCAGCCGGGTATCGATTTCCAAAAAAGGCCCTTCCGGGCGCGTTATGTCCTTCCAGATAGACGGGGCGACCGTCAGCGGTCCTGCCCTGCGCCTGGCCCTGGGAAGCGAAAAAATGCGCTCCACTCTTCTCACCGGCCTGAGAGTGGACGGCGATGAACTCGTCATGAACGGCCGGGGCTTCGGGCACGGCGTGGGCATGAGCCAGTGGGGAGCAAGGGCCCTGGCCAGCCAGGGCAGGACAGCCGAGCAGATTGTCTCCTATTTTTTCAAGGACATCGAGGTCGTGAAGGAATGGAAATAATATGGAAAAAGAACACCTGGAATACTTTAAAAGAAAGCTGGAAGGCCTTCGCGACACGGCGCGAAAGAGCGCCGGAAACATAAAAAACGGCCTGCGCGTCCCCCTGAAAGAATCGGCCCATGAGCTTTCGCTTTACGACAACCACCCCGGCGATGTGGGAAACGCCACGTTCGAGCGGGAACTGGACCTGGGGCTGATGCTTATCAACGAGGACAGGCTGTCCATGATCGAGGAAGCGCTCAGGGCGATTGACAGCGGGACGTACGGCTTGTGCCAGTCCTGCGGGCGCGAGATCGGCTTCGACCGGCTGGAAGCCATCCCCTATACGCTGCTTTGCCGCGACTGCAAAAAAGAATTCGAATTCAATCATATTTGACCTTGCGGCGCATAAAGATGAATACAAAAAGCACAAAAAGCGCGAGGGGGAAGGCGCATGGAAAACAGGGATATTCCTCAGTGCCAGCTGTCGCTGACGAACCGGGAGCTGTTTGAGGCCAGCGGCATCCTGGAAGTTGAAAGCTTTGACGACCGCCAAATTATTGCCGAAAGCAAATTGGGCCCCCTGGTGGTTAAAGGGGAAGGCATCCACATAGTCCAGCTGAACCTGGAAGAAGGTAAAATAGTGCTGGAAGGTGAAATAGCCAGCATCCAGTACGTGGAGAATAAAAAGGCCCGGCTCAAACAAAAAGGGAAAGGGATCATGGAGCGTCTCTTCAAGTAAGCTCAAGTTGCAATCTCCAGTTGGGCGGTGGCAAAATGCAGCCGGTGACTGAACAGTTGGGGGCCTTCTTTTTGCTGGTTGTGCTGGGCAATGCGGCAGGCGTTATTTTTGACGCCTATCGTTTTATTAGACAGGCGCGCAGGTTGAAAAAGTGGGAAACGAACCTGTGTGACGCCGTGTTCTGGTTGATAATAACCGCGCTGACCTACGTCTTACTCCTTTTTTGCACGACCGGGGAAGTGCGGTTCTATGTCTTTATTGCCATGGCGCTGGGCCTGTGTTTTTATCTGCGCTTTTTCAGCTTCTTTGTGCGCCGCGCCATGCCGCGCCTGTGGCGCCTCATTGGCGTCCTGTTTTTCTGGAAATTCATTGCCGGCTTTTTTTCCTTCCTGATTAAAGTGTTGAGAAACACCGCAAAATACTAATTTGTCCCGCGGCCGCATATACATGGCTTTAAGAGGATAAAAGAGGGTTGATGAGGGTGTCTCTTTGGCCGGCACGAAGAAAAAAAAGACTGCTCGTCACATACCTGGCGGTCGCTTTTCTGCTTCTGATTGTCCTGCCCTGCCTGGTTTTCCTTTTTTTGGCGGAAGATGAAAAACTGCGCGTCGAGGGAGATGCGATAAAGATAAACCTGCTGCTGCACGGCTCGAACAGCGTTATTACGCTTGGGCTGGAAGAATACGTGGCCGGGGTGGTGGCTGCCGAAATGCCGGCTTCTTTTGACCTGGAAGCCCTGAAAGCGCAGGCGGTCGCCGCCAGGACTTACGCGGTAAAACGCCTGCAGGTGCCCGATCCCCGGGTAAAAAACATCAATGCGCAGGCGGACCTGAGTTCGGACCCGCAGATCAACCAGGCCTGGATCAGCGGCGAAGAAATGAAACGGCGCTGGGGAGCCTGGGATTTTCCGGCATACAAGCAAAAAATACTCCGCGCCGTGACGGAAACGAAGGGAAAAGTGATCACCTACGAGGGGCAGGTCATCGATCCCTTGTACCACGCTTCCTGCGGCGGTTTCGGCACCGAAAATTCCGAAGATGTCTGGAAATACAAAGTCCCTTATCTCCGGAGAGTTCCCTGCGGCAACCACCCGGAAGGCGACAGGGAGGCGGTTTACGTTTTCAAAACCAGCGAACTCAACCGCCTGCTGGGAACGGAACTGAAGGCGCTTCCCGTGGGCAAGTTCTCCGTCAACGGCGGCGGGATCGCCGTAAAGGAGAAGACGGCCTCCGGGCGCATAAAGACCTTCCTCTTTGCGGGAAAGACGATCAGCGGCGCCGAACTCCGCAGCAGGCTGGGGCTGCCATCCACTCACCTGGAATGGCGGGTGGAGGGTGACCTGATCAAATTTACGACCCGCGGCAACGGCCACGGGGTGGGCATGTGCCAGTACGGGGCGGGATCTTTGGCCCGGGAAGGGAAAAGCTACAGCGAAATACTGGCCTATTACTACAAAGGGGTCAGGCTGGCCTCGTTGAAATGACCGCGTCAAACTTGACAGCGGTATTGGCAGCCAGCTCATGGATGCAGGCGGGTTAACAACCCGGGAAAATGGTTAAGATATCCATGAGGTGGTTTCTTTTATGGACTCAAAGAAGATTGCGCACATCCTGAAGGCCCAGAGCAAAAGCTTGAAACTGCTTGGCGTCTACCTGGCGGTTGTCCTGTTCGCGTTTTCCCTGGCTGTTCCCGTTATCAACGGCCGGCTCAAGGAACAAGAAGCGCTAAAGGCGCCGCAGGCGGCAACGACAGCTTTCGAAGTCAAAGAAGCGGCAGGCGCGAATGAAGCTACCGGGGAAAAGGAAAAGATTGCAGGCACAGCCGCAAAAAAAGCGGCTGGACCGGTGACAAAAGATTCGCCAAACGCCGCTCCCCGCAGTGAAGGCGCCGTTCCCGCCGCCGGTGCGGTTGAACCGGTCTCCCAAAACATCGATATACACAAGATGGCCTGGCCCCTCAAAGGTGAGGTCTTCCGCTCCGTCGGGCTCTCGTATTCCCAGACGTTCAGCGATTACCGCTATCACAACGGCATTGACATCCGCGCCAAAACGGGCAGCGAAGCCGTCGCCGTTCTCGCGGGGAAGGTCGTGCAGGTGGAGACCACGCGGGGCGAAGCGATAAAGGTCGTTCTTGACCACGGGGCGGGGTGGCGGAGTATTTATGCCCACCTCCAGGAGGCCTTCCTGAAGGCCGGCGACAGCGTCAAGGCCAATGAGTCCGTGGGCCTGGTAGGGCAGCCCGGGATCAACGAGATACTGGAAGGCCCTCACCTTCACTACTCCCTCCAGAAAGACGGCCGGTTCGTCAACCCCCTGGATTACCTGCCGCCGCAATAATGCCAACAACTGACACCTGCCGGCCGCCAACTACTGTGCATTTTTTTCGTTTCCTCTCATATACATTTAGAGAAATATAAGGGAGCGGAGGGGGAACGATAAATGCAAGAATATATCAGGAAACGTGTGCTGGAAGTTTGCCATTATATGCTGGACACCACCGCCACCGTCAGGCAAACGGCCACCGTTTTCGGCGTAAGCAAAAGCACAATCCATACCGTGTTAAGAATTGGTGTCGGCTGCACTGGGTGTTTGAGTACGCCGCCTGAGACATGAAATGATTTGTGTTGATAAGAGAACCTGCTGCTAACAGAACCTGCCTTTGTTTTATGCAAGGCAGGTTTAATATGTGTGTGATCTATTGACTTAAACCCGGACATGTGGTTATAATAGATTATAAAAGTGTGATTTATTGACGCAAAATATGTATAAAAATGTGATATTTTGGAGGTGATACTGTGGAAAGGCTGATCATGCAGGACTTGCTGGAGTGGAAAGAATCCAGGCACCGGAAACCCCTTATTTTGAAAGGCGTGCGCCAGGTGGGAAAGACATGGGCGCTCAAGGAGTTTGCCAGGCGTTATTATAAAAACATTGCGTATTTCAACTTTGACGAATACCCGGAATACAAGCAGTTTTTTGAAAACACAAAGGATGTCGAACGCATCCTGCAAAACCTGATGATGGCAAGCGGCCAAACCATCAAGCCGGATAAGCCGGAGGACACGCTGATTGTTTTCGATGAGATACAGGAATGTTTTAATGCCCTGAATACACTCAAATACTTCTGCGAAAATACGCCGCATTATCATGTAGCCTGCGCCGGTTCCCTTTTGGGCATTGCCTTGTCCAAGCCTGCTTCTTTTCCTGTCGGCAAAGTAGACTTTTTGGAAATCGGGCCTATGACCTTTACCGAATTTTTAATGGCCAACGGCGATGGCAATCTTGTTGCCTATATGGACAGCATAGACAGGATTGAGGCTGTTCCGGATGCATTCTTCAACCCACTTTATGAAAAACTGAAAATGTATTTTGTGACCGGCGGGATGCCGGAATCTGTCAGGTCATGGACGGAAGACCGGGATGTTGAATTGATGCAGCAGGTGCTTTCCAATATCTTGGGGGCATACGAGAGGGATTTTGCCAAACATCCGGATCCCAAGGATTTTCCCAAGATATCGTTGATTTGGAAGTCAATACCCTCCCAGCTTGCCAGGGAAAATAAAAAATTCATTTATAAAGTTGTCAAGGAAGGGGCAAGGGCCAGGGAATACGAGGACGCGCTGCAGTGGCTTTGCGATGCGAACCTGACCTATAAAATATACCGCAGCAGCGCGCCGGGGCTGCCGATTTCCGCTTATGACGATTTGTCTGCATTTAAGCTTTATCTGGTGGACGTGGGGCTTTTGCGCCGACTGTCGCTATTGGCGCCATCAGCGTTCAGCGAAGGCAACCGCCTGTTTGTGGAGTTTAAGGGTGCCCTTAGCGAGAATTATGTGCTCCAGGCGCTGAGAAACCAGTTTGAGGCCATGCCCCGGTATTGGGCGATGGATAATCCGCGGTATGAAGTGGATTTTCTGATCCAGAGGGAAAACGACATTTTGCCCGTTGAGGTTAAATCGGAAAGCAATGTGGAAAGCAGAAGCCTGAAGAAGTTTAAAGAAAAATACGGCGACAAGGTGAAACTCCGTGTCCGTTTTTCGCTGAATAATCTGCGGCTGGACAGAGACCTGCTGAATATCCCGCTGTTTATGGCCGATTATGCCGATAAGCTCATCGGTATGGCGTTGAAGCAGTAGGAGATTATAGTATTGTTCACAGCAAACCTGCCTGGAACACAAAGAAAGCTTGATTCCATATGGATCAAAAAAGGTCCTGCCTGCGGCTGCGCTTTATGGAAAGAACGGCGGCGGCAAGAGCAACCTGCTGCGCGCCTTTTGGCTGGGCGTGCAGTTTGTGCGCAATGCCCAGAGAACACAGCATGAAAAGGCATCTATACCTGTGCAGCCGTTTTTGCTTAATGATTACTCGCAAAATGAGCCCACAGCATTCGAATTTACCTACGTGCAGGACGGCGTAAAATATATCTACGGTTTTTCCGCTACCAGAACAAAGATTGTGACAGAATATCTTTACCACAGTCCCAAGGGACAGAAAGCAACCATTTTTGAGCGCAAGGGACAGGAGTTTTCATTCCCTGTGGATACGGAAAAAAAGAAAAAAGAGCTGATCAGTGAGGCGGGGAGAAATAAAATACTATCCTCTGGAGCTTGCCGACGAGTCGGACGGAACAAAGCATTTGATGGCGCTGGCTCCGGCTATAGAAAAAACGCTGTCCACCGGCGGCATTTTAATCGTGGAGGAGATCGAAAAAGATTTGCACCCTTTGCTTGTCGAGTACATTGTAGCTCGCTACCAAAGCCAAAAGAGCAACAAGACCGGCGCTCAAATCGTTTTTACCACACATAATACAGAACTTTTGAACATGGAGGTGCTGCGGCGGGATCAGGTTTATTTTGTGGATAAAGATAATAAAACCGGCGTATCCGAGCTATACAATATAACCGAGTTTTCACCTCATCCTGATGAAAATATCCGCAAGGGATACCTGGTCGGCAAGTACGGTGCTACGCCCAAGCTTGAGACAGAGGAGGTGTAGCGCACACATTCACTACAGTACATGAAGCTATAGAATTTTTGATTGAACTAAAAAAATAATCGCTGATTTTCAGGGCACTACATGGCTAAAAACCTGTAGTGCTTTTTTTATTTGTCATGCAGGCGTTGTATTTGCATGCCAATACGTAACCATCAAAGGCGCTCGAAATGAATTCTATCCTTGCATGTTAGTCTTATCTCAAGAGACAGGGCCGGTCTCAAATAAAAAAGGATCCTAGCGTGACTTTACTAAACCTTAAATCAAAAAGTGCCCTCAGCCCAATAAATACAAGCATTTGAGGAAACGTGGCGTGTATAAACTAAAGCTCTATTTTACCAAAGCCTCATATAGTGCTTGCAACTCCGGTTCCATCTCTTCCAGTTGCGTTTCTTTCATGGGACTTCCCTTGAGGCCGTTTACCGTAATTATTTCTGCTTTGCGGATTTCTGTTAACCTGTCTATCAAATTCTCGATACTCATGATATGACCCGTCTCACGCGCCTTCTTCCAAAGAACCTGGGAGAGTAGTAAGCCGATCAGGCAAATAAAGGTGTGGACTTTGATCTTTTGATCCGTCCAGTGGTACTGGGGATGCACGGTATGGTGATAGAAGACGCGTTCTACATTACCCTGGCCATGGTAAGCGGCGATGATCTCTTCTTCAGACCACTCTTCTCGACAGGTAACCAGTATCCGTTTGCCATAAAGGTTCTCCGTTATCCACTTGTAGGCT
>JANLFJ010000042.1 GCA_024655825.1 Peptococcaceae bacterium
GCTTTGGGCTACAAGCAGCTTATGGAAGTCGAAGCCGCTTTCCGCACCCTGAAAACCACGTTAGACTTACGTCCTGTCTATCATCGTAAGGAAGAACGTATTAAAGCCCATGTTCTGCTTTGCTGGTTAGCCTTGTTGTTAGTTCGTCTTTCCGAAGTAGAAACGAAACAGACCTGGCGGACGCTGCGCATGACATTGGAAAAAATGCATCTGGTCGAGTACGAGTCGGTAGACGGACGGGTATGGCAAAGGACTGAAACGACCGAGGAACAAAGGGGTATCTTTTCAGCGCTAAGAATTGCTGAACCCCCGAAAATATGGCACATCGCCCCTCTGAAGGCTAAAAAAACGTAGACATACGCGAAGTTATCCACAAGTGTTCCAAAGCCTTGACCCGCCAGGGATGGCGGCGATTTTTGTATCTACTAGCCGTCGAACCCAAGCAAAAGAAAATCCCCACTTTTGCAACTTAAAATTCCCCAAAATTGCAAAGGCCATTGCAGGCACCTAACAAAACCTTTACTCTTGTAGTTGAGTGAGTATGACTGCAAGGGAGGCAAATGGAGGATGCTTACAATGACCCAAATCAATGATATCAGAAACGCGTATTTTATGAAAGACTAACATATTAGCCAAATAACCCGGTCCTTCAAAAATCTGATGCGTCAGCTCTGTTTTCACCTAAATATTTATTTAAATTTTACAACATTTTTAGTTAAAGATTCGCACCGTTCAACCCCGCGGGGATCAATCGCCCCGTTTTTTAACGTACTGCTTGGGTGGAAGGCCCACCAGCTTCTTAAACGTGCGGATAAAATGCGATGGGTTATTGAACCCGACCATCTCGCCGGCCCTCTGGACAGGGAATCCTTTTTTCAAGAGCTCCCGGGCTTTCAAAACCCTGCGGTTAATGATGTACTCGTTGACCGTGAAGCCCGTGGCTTTCTTAAAGAGAGCTCCAAGGTGGTATTTGCTGATATAGAAGGCGCCCGCCAGGCGTTCCAGGGAAAGGTCCTCGCCCAGGTGCGTCTGTATAAACTGCAGCACGGGAACAATCCTGTTAAACCCTTTTTCGTCGCCGGCGGGATAAGAAAACGCCGGGTTGCGAAACAGCGAGTTCACATAAAGCAGTATCTCCGCCAGGACTATTTTTTTATAAACATCGCGCCCGAACAGGCCGGCGGAGTAATATTTCTCCGCCTTATCGAACAAAGAAAGCAGCGTCTTTGACTGTTCCGCGGAAAGCCTTACGCAGTGAGAAAACCCCGGCCCCCTGTTGACAAAACAGTCAAGGAGGTTGGTCTGCGGCGTGCATAAGTCCTGCACGAATTCCGGATTAAAATAGACGACATACCTTTCATAAACAGCGCCGTCGGAGGAAACGCTTCTGTGCAGGTCCATAGTATTGAAAACAAACAGGGTACCTCTTTGCACGGGATAAATCCTATCCCCGACAAAGAAATTGACATTGTCCGACAGGGAATAGTTGATTTCATAAAAGTCGTGAAAATGGTATTTCTTCATGTTCCAGCCGATATTCGCGTTGCGGTTGATCAAAAAACCTTCCTCTTTTAAATCCGCCAGCCCTTTTGCGCTCACCGGGCAGTTTCCCTCCTCAAGCGGTCTTTGCTTCAAGTATAGAACAATATCCCCAATATATGCAAACATTACCCCTTAAAAAGCAAAGATTTTGCTTATCAAAGCATTTATAATGTATGGGAAGAATTAATTTGCTGTCTTAGCGCAAATTCAGCAGGCGGGGTGTGAAATTTTGACCGAGGCCATTATCAGTTTATCGGGTGACAAGTACAGCGAATACTTGAGGGACGAATCACGCAGCACCGGCGAAGCGGAGTCCATCTCCTTTCCCAGGTCCGAACAGGACATTATCAACATCCTGGCCGCCGTACGCGAAAAAGGTATAAAACTTACCGTCCAGGGAGCGCGTACAGGGATTACCGGCGGGGCGGTCCCGCGCGGCGGCCATATCATGAATCTCAGCCTGATGAACAAGGTTACCGGAGCCCGTTTTGATAAAGAAAAAAACATCGCCTGTCTTACAGTGCAGCCGGGCCTTCTCCTTTCGCAGCTCCGCAAAATGCTGCCGGGTCTGAATTTCGACACAACTGGGTGGACTTCCGAATCGCTTGCAGCGCTGGAAGACTTAAGAAAAACCGGACCGTGGTTTTTCACGCCCGATCCCACCGAAACCACCGCTTCCCTCGGGGGAATGGCGGCCTGCAACGCTTCCGGCGCCCGTTCGTTTTATTACGGCGCCACCAGGAACCATATCGAGTCTTTGCGTATCCTGCTCCCCGACGGATCTTCTTTCAGCCTGAAAAGGGGCCGTGATAAGGCTTCATGCAGTAATTTCAAGATCTTGACTGAGCAGGGCGGTGTGATTGAGGGTATGATTCCCCGCTACCGTATGCCCGGCGTGAAAAACGCCGCCGGCTATTTTGTCAAGGACGGCATGGACCTGGTCGACCTTTTTATCGGCTCGGAGGGGACCCTGGGTATAATCACGGAGATTGAGATCCGGCTCGTCCCTGCTCCACGGGCGATGTGGGGAGTCACCGTTTTCTTCCCGGAAGAAAAAAGCGCCGTTTTGTTTGTCAGGGCGGTGCGTGGAGAACCGGTCGCCTGCCTGGAAAAGCCCTTCCCGCACAAGCCGGTGGCCATCGAGTACTTCAACCATAAGTCTCTCCAGCTGTTAAGAACGCAAAAGGAGCGGTACGCCGCTTTCGGACAGATCCAGGAACTGCGGCCCGAATATCACACGGCAATATACGTCGAATACCACGCCAACAGTGATGAAGAGCTTTTTGAAATAATGAAGCGTCTCGGACGGCTTATCGCCGCCTGCGGGGGGAATGAAGAAAACACCTGGGTGGCGTACAAGCCGTCCGACATGGAAAAACTCCACTTCTTCAGGCATGCCGTCCCGGAAAGCGTCAACATGTTGATTGACCAGAGGCGAAAGAAGGACCCCGCCCTCACCAAGCTGGGTACGGATATGGCCGTGCCGGACGCCGCTCTGGATAGAATCGTCGATATGTACAACCAAGACCTCGAAGAAAAAGGGCTCGATTCCGTCATGTTCGGTCACATCGGCAATAACCACATCCATGTCAACATCCTTCCCCACAGCATGGACGATTACCTGGAGGGCAAAGTCCTTTACCTGAAGTGGGCCCGCGAAGCCGTCAGGCTGGGGGGAACCGTGTCCGCCGAGCACGGCATCGGCAAACTGAAAACGTCCTTCCTCCTGGAAATGTACGGCGAGGAGGGAGTCCGGCAGATGGCGGCCTTGAAAAGCCTTTTCGACCCTATGGGGATATTGAACAGCGGGAATCTTTTTGAAGTTTAAGTATTACTTTGTCCTTCGCCTTCTTCTTTCCGCAAATACGAAAGCGCAGGTGAAAAAGATGAATATAATAGTCTGCATCAAGCAGGTCCCGGCGACAAACGAGGTCAAGCTGGACCCGCAGACCAACACCATCGTGCGCGAGGGTGTGGAAGCCATCATCAATCCCTTCGACATGTTCGCCATTGAAGAAGCCGTGAGGTTAAAAGAAAAGCTGGGCGGCAAGGTAACCGCTCTCAGCATGGGAATCCCCAGGGTAGCCGACCTGTTAAGGGAAGCGCTGTCGCTGGGCGTGGACGAAGCTGTTCTTTTGAGCGACAGGAACTTCGCCGGCGCAGATACCCTGGCGACCGCTTATACCCTCGCCAAGGCCGTCAGGAAAATAGACTGCTTTGACCTCATCATTTGTGGCAAACAGGCCGCCGACGGCGATACCGCCCAGGTTGGGCCCAGCCTGGCGGAAAAACTGGGAATCGCGCACACCACGTACGTAAGCAGAATAGAGGAAATCAATACCGCCTCCATCCGCTGCAGCAGGATGACGGACGAGGGCTATGAAACCGTGGAACTGGCCCTCCCGGCGGTCATCACGGTGGTTAAGGAGATTAACACGCCGAGGCTGCCCTCGATCAAGGGCCTCCGCAGGGCTAAAGAGGCCGAAATACGCGTGTGGACCGCGGAAGACATCGGCGCCGACCCTGACAAAACCGGCCTGAGAGGCTCCCCGACCCAGGTCGTGAGAACCTTTGTGCCGGTTCATGAAGTGAAAAGCGAAATGATTGGCGGCACGGCGGAAGAGCAGGCTAAAAAACTGGCCGGCATTCTCTTGGACTTAAACCTCATCCCAGGTTAAACGTGGAGGTAAACCATGGCCAGAATAATGATAAATAAGGAAAAATGCAGGGGCTGTGAACTTTGCCTGGGCGCCTGCCCTTTCGGGGCCATCACCGTAACAAATAAAAAAGCGGCGATCAACGACAACTGCACGCTCTGCGGCGCCTGCGTGGAGTCCTGCAATTTCGGGGCTATTGAGTTCTTGAAGGATGCAGTTGAAAAAGCCGACCTTTCCGCTTACCGGGGCGTGTGGGTCTTTGCCGAGCAGTACGGCGGCGAAATAAAAAACGTGGTTTTTGAACTGCTGGGACAAGCCCAGAAGCTGGCCGGCACGCTCGGGACGGGAGTTTCGGCTGTTTTATTCGGAGAAGGCATGGAAGAAGCGGCCGCCAAACTCGCGGCATACGGGGCCGACCAGGTTTACCTGGTTGACCACCCGGGTTTAAAACAGTACAACGATGAAGTCTATGCCGGTATATTCGCCGAACTGATTAAACGTTACAGGCCGGAAATAATCCTCATCGGCGCTACCGCCTACGGCAGGTCGCTGGCCCCGAGAGTAGCCTCGCGGCTTGACACCGGGTTGACAGCCGACTGCACCGGCCTGGAAATAGACCCGGAAACCCGAATGCTGTTACAGACAAGACCGGCCTTCGGCGGCAACCTCATGGCCACTATCGTTTGTCCCCGCCACAGGCCGCAGATGGCCACGGTCAGGCCCAGGGTGATGAAAGCGCTGGAGCCGGATCCCACCAGGAAGGCAAAAATAATCAAGCCCCAGATATCTGTTCCAACTCCGCTCAGGGTAAAAACTTTAGGCGTTATCAAGGCTGCAGCCAGCACGGCCAGCCTGGCCGAAGCCGGTGTAATCGTGGCGGCGGGCAAGGGAATGGGTGACCCCAAAAACTTGCAGCTGGTCGAAGAACTGGCCCGGCTGCTCGGTGCCGGGATAGGGGCTACCCGCGCCATTGTGGACGCGGGCTGGATCGGCTACAGCCACCAGGTCGGCCAGACCGGCAAAACCGTGGCTCCCAAAGTCTACATCGCCTGCGGCATCTCCGGGGCCATTCAGCACCTGGCGGGAATGTCGTCCGCCGATGTGATCATCGCCATCAACAACGACCCGGAAGCCAATATCTTCAAGATAGCCCACTACGGAATTGTAGGCAACTGCCTGGAAGTCATCCCGGCCCTAATCAAGGAATTAACAAGTCCTGTAATAATTAAATGAATAAACAGAAATAATAACATTAAACACTTTGCTGTGGAGGGTAATCATGCAAAAAATAAAAGACCCTGTTCTTTTAGGAATTGCTGCGGGGTTAGCTGGGAATCTGTTAAAGAATTTGGGGAACGAAATTAGTACTGCCCTGGGCTTTTCCAAAACCACCTATTCAGAAATCGCGGGCGGGATATATATGAATAAAAAGAAAACATATACACCGCTCGGGAAAACAATTGGTTATCTGGCTGATACGGCTATCGGAGGCGCTTTGGGAGTGGGGTTGGTGTATCTTTTGAAAACAACCGGTAGAGACCATGCGGCAATAAAAGGAGTGGGCTATTCCCACATTGCCTGGACCGTACTTCTGGGCGGCATGAATAAGCTGGGGCTTTCAAGTTTTAAGCCAATAGATCCTGAAACAGTTTTATCCAGTTACATTAACCACACTTTATATGGATTTTCGGCAGCGGTTGTTGCCACCATAATTGGGGATAAAAACCTGTTTTCAAAAGAAGATATTCAATTTAAATAAACTATTCCCCATGTGGTCAAAATGTGGTTATTCAGACCGCGGCAAAAGAAAAACCCCTGCCAGCACAGGGGTTTTTGCTTGATTTTACATCATGCCGCCCATTCCGCCCATTCCTGGCGGCATGGCCGGGTTGCCCTTGTTTTCTTCGGGCTTGTCGGCAACCAAGGCTTCGGTCGTCAGCAGCATGGCGGCAATAGAAGCCGCGTTCTGCAGGGCCGAACGGGTCACTTTGGCCGGGTCGACGATGCCGGCGGCGATCATATCTTCGTACTGGCCGGTTACCGCGTTGAAACCGATGCCTCTCTTGCTAGACTTGACCTTTTCCACAACTACGGAGCCTTCCATGCCGGCGTTGTTGGCGATGAGTTTAAGAGGCTCTTCTAAGGCCTTCTTGACAATCTTGATGCCGGTCATTTCGTCCGGGTCCTGCGAGGTTACGCTGTCAAGAGCCATCAGGGCGTCGACCAGCGCTGCCCCGCCGCCGGAAACGATGCCTTCTTCCACGGCTGCGCGGGTTGCCGCCAGCGCATCCTCAATGCGGTGCTTTTTCTCCTTTAGTTCTGTTTCCGTAGCGGCGCCGACCTGGATCACGGCAACCCCTCCGGACAGTTTGGCCAGGCGTTCCTGCAACTTTTCGCGGTCAAACTCGGAAGTCGTGTCTTCCAACTGCTTGCGGATCTGGGCGATACGCCCCTCTATCTTGCTCTTGTCGCCGTGGCCCTCCACAATGGTGGTCTCTTCCTTGCTTACTTTTACCTTAGCCGCGCGGCCCAGCTGGTTGAGGCTGGTGTTTTCCAGCTTCAGACCCAGCTCTTCGCTGATAACCTGGCCGCCGGTTAAGATGGCGATGTCTTCCAGCATGGCCTTGCGCCTGTCGCCGAAACCGGGTGCTTTTACTCCCACGCAGGTAAAGGTGCCGCGCAGTTTGTTAACCACCAGCGTGGCCAAGGCTTCACCTTCGATGTCCTCAGCGATGATCAGCATCGGTTTGCCGCTCTGCACGACTTTTTCCAAGACAGGGAGAATGTCCTGAATGGCGGCAATTTTCTTGTCCGTGATCAGAATATACGGATCGGAAAGAACGGCTTCCATCTTGTCGGTGTCTGTAATCATATACGGAGAAATATAACCCCGGTCGAACTGCATCCCTTCCACAACTTCCAGGGTCGTGCCTATGCTCTGGGATTCTTCCACGGTAATGACCCCGTCATTGCCCACTGTTTCCATGGCCTCCGCAATCAGGTTTCCAATATCCTGGTCAGCGGCGGAAATGGACGCTACCTGCGAAATGGCGCTCTTGGATTCGATGGGTTTGGCAATTTTTTTGATCTCTTCAACCGTCGCGGCTACGGCCTTTTCGATCCCTTTTTTCAGAATCATGGGATTTGCGCCTGCCGCCACGTTCTTCAAGCCTTCACGGATGATGGCCTGGGCTAGGACAGTGGCGGTGGTTGTTCCGTCTCCGGCCACATCGTTGGTCTTGGTGGCCACTTCTTTAACCAACTGGGCGCCCATGTTCTCAAACGGGTCCTCTAACTCAATTTCCCGGGCAATGGTAACGCCGTCATTGGTAATAGTGGGAGACCCGAACTTTTTGTCCAGGACCACGTTTCGGCCTTTCGGCCCCAGAGTGATTTTTACGGCCTCAGCCAGGTTGTTAACTCCTTTTTCCAGGGCTCTTCTGGCTTCTTCGCCAAAAATGATTTGCTTGGCCATTAAAGATACCTCCTAATAATTTCAGTATTGATGACTCCTCTTTGTCCCGTGTTTTAGATAATGGCATGTATATCGCGTTCGCTCAGTATAAGTACTTCCTCGCCGTCAAGTTTGATTTCCGTGCCAGCATACTTGGAATATATTACTTTGTCGCCGACTTTGACTTCCAGAGGAACCTTTTGCCCGTTTTCCAGAAGCTTGCCGCTTCCAACCACTATCACTTCTCCTTGCTGGGGTTTTTCCTTAGCCGTATCGGGCAGCACAATGCCGCTCTTGGTCTTCTCCTCCTGGGCCAATGGTTTCACCACTACTCTGTCGCCGAGAGGCCGGATATTCATTGATACAATACCTCCTTAATATAGATTATTTGTTTATCCTTTGTTAGCACTCAACAGTGTTGAGTGCTAATACTCATTAATAATAATATTAAAGCCGCGAAAAGTTAGCAACATTGAAATATGTTCATTTTTGCCAACCAGTTTCCTCTTCCTTTGCTTTTCGCGTCATTCCTTTTCTTTTCAGCACAACACATCAACGAGAATCCTCCGGGTAACGCCTCATCTTAATATATCTCCACATGACCTTCGCTTTATACATCCCCCTTGGGTGAATCTTGCAATGCAAAAGCGCCTGATGCTTGTGAAATGTTTTCTCTTGACCTGATTCTCTGGTGTATTTATAATAGTTATCAACCATAAACAAGTCCAAGCTGCAAAAACGTAACCCAAGGCCTCCGGGAATCATGTTCAAACCGTGTGGCCACGCAGTCCGATTTAGTTCTTAACCTGCTTTGGATTGCCTCCCAAGCCAGACGTAAGAACAGGCAGCCGGGCGTTGTATTTAAAACGCCCTGCCGCCTGTTCTTTTCTTGTTACAAATTTAACAATCGACAAAACAAATAAGTGAGGGGATTTCATGATTTTCAACCAGTTCAAGTTCGATTTTTACTTGCGGAAGCTCCATTCCCTAACAGGAATTTTCCCGCTGGGATTGTTCCTCTTTGAGCACCTTTTGGTTAATTCAACTGCTCTGTATGGAGAAACAGCATTCAACCAGGCCGTAAAATACCTGCACAGCATACCTTTTCTCTGGGCGCTGGAATTGTTTTTGATTGCCCTTCCTTTGAGCTGTCACGCCCTACTGGGGATCATCATCGCCCTGCAGGCAGTCAATAGCCCCGTAAAATACCGCTATATGCGCAACTGGATGTTCTACCTGCAGCGAATCAGCGGCTTGATAATGTTTTCTTTTCTTATTTACCACCTGCTCAACCTAAAATTCAACCCCAGGCTGGCCGGTCTTGCCATGTACGAAAAGGTGGTCGCCCAGTTCAGCAGCCCGGGGGGGATAATCATTTACGCTTTGGGTCTGGCCTGCGCCCTATTCCATTTCACCAACGGGTTATGGGGATTCGCCGTAAACTGGGGAATAATCACCGGGCCAAGAGCGCAAAAAATCTTCGGTTCATTTACTATCGCCTTATTCTTAATCGCTTCTTTCTTCGGATTCCGGATCATGTTCGCTTTCATCAATCAATAAGGGAGGGAAACTAACCGTGTCAAAAACAATCATTGTGGTGGGAGGCGGCCTGGCAGGGTTAATGACCACAATAAAAGCCGTGGAACACGGCATGGAAGTGCTCCTGTTTTCCTTGGTCCCGGTGAAGCGTTCTCATTCCGTGTGCGCCCAGGGAGGCATCAACGGGGCCGTAAACACCAAGGGAGAAGGGGACTCTCCCTGGGAGCACTTCGATGACACCATCTACGGCGGAGACTTCCTGGCCAACCAGCCGCCGGTCAAGGATATGTGCGAGGCGGCCCCGGGAATAATCTACCTCTTTGACCGCATGGGCGTGCCTTTCAACAGGACGCCGGAAGGGCTGCTGGATTTTCGCTACTTCGGCGGAGCGAAATACGCCCGCACAGCCTTTGCCGGGGCCACCACCGGCCAGCAGCTGCTTTATGCCCTGGACGAGCAGGTCCGCCGCCTGGAGAACGACGGCAAGGTGCGCAAATACGAAGGTTGGGAGTTTTTATCATCCGTCCTTGACGAAAACGGGTGCTGCGTAGGAATCACCGCCCAGCACCTGGCTTCCATGGAGGTCAGGCATTTCCCCGCACGCGCGGTAATCCTGGCCGCGGGCGGGATCGGCATGATTTTTGGGCGCAGCACTAATTCCGTTATTTGCACAGGAAGCGCCCAAAGCGCCGTTTACCAGCAGGGGGCTTGTTATGCCAACGGTGAATTCATCCAGGTTCATCCCACCGCCATACCCGGCGAAGACAAACTGCGCCTGATGTCTGAATCGGCCCGCGGGGACGGTGGCCGCATCTGGACGTACAAAGACGGGAAGCCGTGGTACTTCCTGGAGGAAATGTACCCCGCCTACGGCAACCTGGTGCCCAGGGACATAGCCACCAGGGCTATCTTCAAGGTCTGTGTGGACATGAAACTGGGAATCAACGGCGAAAACATGGTCTATCTTGACGTTTCCCACATTCCCAGGGAGCAGCTGGACAGGAAATTGGGAGGGATTTTAGAAATATATGAAAAATTTGTGGGAGAAGACCCCCGCAAGGTGCCCATGAAAATATTCCCGGCTGTCCATTATACGATGGGCGGACTGTGGATCGACTACCGGCACATGACCAATATTCCCGGCCTTTTTGCCGTAGGAGAATGCGATTACCAGTACCACGGGGCAAACCGCCTGGGGGCCAATTCCCTGTTATCCACCGTCTACGGCGGGATGGTGGCCGGACCAGCAGCCGCCAGCTACGTAAAAGGCCTGGAAAAACAAAAACCCGTCCCGTTTACGGTTTATGCCAGGGAATTAAAGCGCCAGCACCATCTCCTGGAAAACATTTACCGCTTGTCCGGCGCGGAAAACCCTTACCGTCTCCATGAAGAAATGGGAAACGTCATGACCGAGAATGCGACCGTGGTACGCCACAACAAAAAACTGCAAGCGGCTCTCGAGCGCCTGGAAGAACTGCGAGAGCGGTATTACCGCCTCAACATCCACGACTCCTCCCAGTGGGCCAACGAAACGGTTCATTTCACAAGAAGGCTGTGGAACATGCTGGAACTGGCCCGGGTGATCGTCAAAGGCGCTCTGGCCCGCGACGAAAGCAGGGGCGCCCACTATAAGCCGGAATTCCCGGAAAGGGACGATGTGAACTGGCTCAAGACGACAAAAGCCTTTTATTCCCCAGAGGGTCCGGTCCTTTCCTATGAGCCGGTGGATACCTCCCTCATAACCCCGCGGCGGCGGGTTTACGATGTTGACAAGGAGGCGAGCTGATGAGAACGATCCATTTAAAAATAAGAAGGCAAAACAGTCCCCAGGAAAAACCTTACTGGGAAGAGTTTGCCATCCCGTACCAGCCTAACCTCAACGTGGTCTCCGCTCTCATGCTCATCCAGAAAAACCCCGTCAACAGCAGAGGAGAGAAAACCAGCCCTGTGGTTTGGGAATCCAACTGCCTGGAAGAAGTGTGCGGCGCCTGTTCGATGATGATCAACGGCCAGCCCCGCCAGGCCTGCACCGCGCTGATCGACAAACTGAAACAACCCGTCACCCTGGAGCCGCTCGCCAAATTTCCTGTTGTCCGCGACTTGATGGTTGATCGTGAAGTTTTATTCTCCGCTTTAAAAAAAATTAAGGCCTGGATAGAAATTGACGGCACTTACGACCTGGGGCCGGGCCCCCGCCAGGCCAGCGATATCCAGCAGGTCAGGTACGACCTGTCCCGCTGCATGACCTGCGGGGTCTGCGCCAGCGCCTGTCCCAACTTCAATTCCAGGACCGGTTTTATCGGGCCGGCCGCGGTCAACCAGGCCCGCTTGTTCAATTTGCATCCATCCGGGGCAATGAACAAGCAAGAACGGCTTTCCGCCCTGATGGTACCAGGCGGTATTATGGAATGCGGCAATTCTCAAAACTGCGTCCATGTCTGTCCAAAAAAAATGCCTCTCATCACTTCCATCGCCAGGCTTAAAAAAGAAGTCACTTGGCACGCCGTCAAAACCTGGCTGGAGGAGTGACCGGTTTACTTGGAGGCGGCCGCAAAAACCTCCGTTCTGGACAGAAAACGCCTTTTCCCTTATGATGTTCTTACCGGTGATAACATACCGCGCCGTGAACGAAAGGAAAAAGCCTATGTCCAGCGCCGAAAAAAAATCCCTGCGCCAGAAGATGCAGGAAATGAGGCAGTCCCTTACCGCTTTGGAGATCGAAACCAAAAGCCGCCAGGCAGCCAGCCTCTTGCTTCAGCTTTCTGAATACCGCCTGGCCCGGACGCTTCTGGCCTACCTCCCCATCAGGGGAGAAGTTGACACTATCCCTCTGATTATAACCGCCTGGCAGCAGCAGAAAAGGGTCGTTGTTCCCACCTGCCTGCCTGGCCGGCGGCTTGCCCTCTCCGAACTGCGCAGCTTGGACGAACTTGCGGCAGGAACATTCGGAATCCCGGAACCAAAAGCGGAATTCCTGCGCAAGGTGCCCCCCGGGCAAGTAGACCTGGCCCTCCTGCCGGGAGTGGCTTTTGACCTTTCCGGCGGCAGGCTGGGTTACGGAGGCGGCTATTACGACCGGTTCCTGGGCAGCCTCCGTCCGGGCTGCCCGAAGATCGGCCTGGCCTATGAGTTCCAGCTTGTCAGCGTCCTTCCCGCCGAAGAGCACGACCTGCCTGTCGATATGGTCGTGACCGACCGGCAGGTTTACCGATGCAGGCGCAGGTAATCGATGCTGTTCCCCGGTCTATTCCTTGATTTTGACGATCATTTCCACCTCGCAGGCCGCATCCAGGGGCAGGCTGCCGGCCCCGACGGCGCTGCGGGCATGTAAGCCCTTGTCCCCGAAAAGGGCGCCCAGCAACTCCGAGGCGCCGTTCACCACTTTCGGCTGCATGGTAAAATCCGGGGCGCTGTTTACAAAACCGACAACCTTGACCACCCGTTCAATCTTGTCAAGGTCTCCCACCAGGCTTTTGATGACGCCCAGGCAATTGAGCGCGCACAGTTTAGCCGCTTCATAACCCTCTTCCAGGGTAACTTCCGCGCCGACTTTGCCCTTGAATTTGAGTTCCCCGCCGGCCAAGGGAATCTGTCCCGAAGTATAGACAAACCCGCTAATTTTTACGCCGGGTACATACGCGGCAACCGGTTTAGGCGGCTCCGGTATGGTCAGGCCCAACTCCCTGGCCTTTTTTTCCACCTCTGACATCAATATATCACCTCGCCAATATCATCATGCCCGCAATGGAAATATCGCCTTATTTACTTACCATGGAGTTTTTTCGCGTACACGCCGGCCAGCCCCAGCTTTTCCACTTTTGCCCTTATTGCCGCAACGTCCGTGGTGTAAAGGCCGAGTTCCAGCATGCGGTTGAAGTAGACGGAACCGGAGAAGGTGTACTTGTATTTCAACCCGTCCTCCGTCTTCATCTGCTTGCCGACATAGGCTATGGCATCGCCAATCGCCAGCTCGCCGGGCAGGGTGAGAAGTTCCATCCCCAGGCCGTAACGGACGGCATTATGGCCGGCGAGGCAGCCGGTAACAATGGCTTCTGTGTGCCCCACCAGCGGGCCGGCTTTTTCGCCCGCGCAGAAAAGGTTCTCCAGCCCTTCCACTTTCAGTTCGTTGCTGCGGGGAGACAGTGCCAGGTAGCGCATGGAATTGCCTACTCCTCCCGCGTACGGGTCTTCGAAACGGGCATTTTCGAAACCCGGGATTTTCCTCAATATCTCCAGGGGATAAAAGGAAGTCATCAGCTTGGCGTGCCCGGTATCGAGAAGAATGATGTTTTCGGCAAATTCCGGCAAAGCATACTGCTGGCAGGCCTTTTTCTCCAAGACTCCCTTCTTTTGCAATTCTTTGGGTATGGGAACAACGCACACGCCCGTCCTGTTCAGTTCATCCACTATTTTATCGGATAATGACTCTTTGTGCAATTTGCAGGACCCGCTCATCGCTCCAATCGATCCGTCGGCTTTTTTGCCCATGAGCTCCTGCACGCCGGCTCTGCCCGCCACGCTTACGCGCGGGCCAAAGCTGGGGCAACGGAGAATGCACATGGCGCAGCCGTTCCCATACCTTGTGCAGTTGCCCTGGGGTCCTGCCGAACCGGTGGTGTCGATAAAAACATCTCCTTCAATTGTCCCCGCGTTTTCCGTCTTTACCGCGCCGATCCTATTTCCTGCCATCTCCACGTCGGTAAAGCGGGTCATGAATTTAATCTCCACCCCCGCCTCCTGGAGAATTCTCCTCACCTCAGGTTCTATCTTGCTCACATCATATAAAGTGGCGTGTTTATGCCCCGGAAAATCAATATTCCTGTGACGGGCCACTTTATCAACGGCCTCGAACATTTCAGGGGCTCCCAGGGCTATGGATTCTTCGGCAACGGTAAAGCGGCCGTTGTTCCGCATGATGCCGCCAACCAGCCCGGTTCCCAAAAGCATGTCGGTCCTCTCAAGCAGGACCACTTCCGCGCCGGCTTTCACCGCCGCCATTGAGGCGGACGAACCTGCCCATCCTCCGCCTACCACAACAACCTTAACCATTTACACATTCCTCCTTTATGCTAATCAAGACTTCATCTTCCAGGGCCAGGCCCAGTTCGACGCCTGTCAGCCGTTCTTTCGCCTTCACAATTATATTGAGATGATTGGGCATATGGGTTTCATCGAAACCGGCAATGGTTCCCAAATTTTTATTTCCTATTATTAATCTGTCTCCCGTCACGATCACCGTTCCCTTTACCACCTCGAAGAAACCCAGGTAAGATATACGATTAACCTCCATACCGGGTGCGGCCTCATCTTCATCCGTCAAAATGAGTTCATGTATTTCACCGGCCCGCACCACCCGCGAAATTTGTTTTAAAAGCTGCAGCTCCCTTTTTTCCATTCTGCCGTCCAGTATAGCCACTAAGTTGCCGGAACACAATCGTTTTTCGGCATAAGGGCTTTTTTCAAAGACCCCCGACTTATATGGATCCATCATCTTTGCCTCCTTGGTCCCATTCCGCTCATCATTGATGAGTAGATTTATTTTTTTAATTCGCCGTAATCTCCAAAAATCCTCCTTAAATCTTAAATATTTATTGCTCACAAATTTTAAGAAGGATTTTAGGCAGCGATGTCGAATAGATAACACTATAAAATACTCATCATTGATGAGTATTCTCTGCCTAATAATTATTTTATCATACTATTATTATCTTTTTCCGAGGAAAACTATAGCAAGGAGGTGGTGAACAAATAAAGCAAGAATAGGTCGGCCCATTTTAAAAAATCAAAACTAAAGGAGGCGTATGAATGTCTATTTCTCATTGGCTCTACGTTATTGGCGTCCTGGTGGTCGTGTTGACCATGACCCTGAGAAGGAACGTGGTTATCCCCTGCGTTGTCTTCACTTTCCTTATTGGCTGGGTTTACCTGGGCAGTTTCATAGGCGGAATCCAGGCTCTGTTCAATGCCAGCATAGTTGCGGCCAAGGATTTATTCAGCATCTTTATGATTATCGGTTTAATGGTGGCCATGTTGAGGTCCCTGAGCGTCACCGGCGCTGACCGGCTGCTTGTCAGACCCCTGCAGAATTCGATGAAAACCCCCATGGTAAGCTATCTTGTTTTAATCGTTTCCACGGTCTTCATTTCGCTGTTTTTCTGGCCGACCCCCGCTGTACCCCTGATCGGAGCACTGCTGGCTCCTGCCGCCATTAGAGGGGGATTACCGCCCATGATGGCCGCGGTGGCTATGGCGCTTGCCGGCCAGGGCCTTGCCTTAAGCGGTGATGTGATCATCCAGGGGGCTCCCGGTTTGACCGCCAAGGCGGCGGGCATACCCGTGGAACTGGTGACCTTCCGCGGCGGCCTGCTGGCTGTCATAACCGGCGTAATCGCCATTGCCCTGGCCTGGTATTTGAACCGTAAGGACATTGAAAACTACCAGTCCGGCGGCAGCGCCGCCCAGGCCAAGCAGGCAATTGCCGAAGAAGAGGTCAGGCTCGAAAAGGAACAATATGCTCCTTTCCTGAAATACCTGCTTATCGTGGCCATGCTGGGTGTTGTTGCGGCCATGTTCCTTTTCGACATCAAGGGAGGGGACGCCTCAGCCCTGCTGGGCGGAGTAGCCCTGCTGATCATGGTTGTATCCTCGCTGTTGGTGAAAGGAGCGGCAGGTCTCGACACGATTGCCGATTATATCGCGGACGGTCTGGTGTTTGCCTTCAGGGTCATGGGACCGATCATCCCCATCGCCGGTTTCTTCTTCCTGGGCAATCCTGAAGCTGTCGTCGGGATTTTGGGGAAAGACGCTCCAGGCTTCCTGTTCGACGTGGGTAAAATGATCGCCAACGTCATACCGCCCACCGGATTCCTGGCCGGCTTCGGCATGCTTATCCTCGGCATCATTACCGGTCTTGACGGCTCCGGGTTCTCCGGTCTCCCGCTTGTAGGAACGCTTGCCGGCGCTATGGCCGGCGGCGCTCAAAACGTAGCCGCTTCGCTTGGCGCCATAGGACAGATGGGGGCCATCTGGTCAGGCGGCGGAACGATTGTCGCCTGGTGTTCCCTGGTCGCGGTGGCCGGGATCGTGGGTGTGCCGGTTTTAGACCTGGTCAGGAAGAACTTTATCCCGGTAATTGTGGGTCTCGTTGTCTCAACCATTGTGGGCGTGCTGATGATGTAACCCTTTACAGGCAGAATCCTCTTAACAAGGGGAACCCCGGATATCCGGGGTTCCCCTTGTTTCATAAAACAACCCTTTTTACGGCAGGATTTGAGACCATGATTGTTCTATTTCCAACGGCCCGAGCATATATTATAGACAGGGATGCCCCCAGAACATACGCTCTGTTATCCACAGAACCCACAGCTTTATCCACAGGGTAAAAAGTATTGTGCTGGTCCACCGGGCCTAATTTCCACACAATCCACAGGATGTGTGGTTTTAGGTCTTTCTTTTTATTCACAGGCGATTCCCCGACTTTGTCAATTATGCACAGCTTTGTTCACATTATCCACAGTTAAATAATAATTTTAGACCAGTGGACTATCGTAGTCCTGCTTTATCATGCTTAATCGCACTTTTTCCACGCGGTGGCCTTCCATCCGCAACACGGTCAGCTCTATTCCGTTAACCCTTACCCGGTCGTCTTCCTGCGGCAAGCGCCCGAGTTCGGCAAAAATCAGGCCGCCCACAGTTTCCGCTTCCTCGCATTCCAGGCACAGGCCGAGTTTTTCGTTGAGTTCCTCAAGCCGCATGCTGCCGCTGGCCTCTGCGGTATCGGTATCGATCTTGCGAAGAACCGGTTCCTCGGTGTCATGTTCATCCTGTATATCTCCCATGATTTCTTCAATAAGGTCTTCCATCGTCACCAATCCCGCCGTGCCCCCGTATTCATCGAGCACAATGCCCAGGTGTATTTTTTCTTTTTTCATTATTCTAAACAGGTCGTTTACTTTTTTTGTTTCAGGCACGAAAAGCGCCGGCCGCAGGTAGGCGGAAAGAGAAAAGTCCTCCTTGTCGCAAGCTTCCGCCATGAGGAGGTCTTTGATGTGCACAATTCCGAGGATGCTGTCAATGTCTTTCTCATATACCGGGATGCGTGAAAACTGCTCTTTCTTGATGATTTCTATAAGCCGGGGAAGCGAGGTTCCCTTTTCCACGGCGACAATATCGGGGCGAGGAACCATCACGTCCCTGACCAGGGTATCCGTAAATTCGAAAACCCCGTGGATCATAGTCTTTTCTTCCTGGTGAATCACCCCGTCTTCCTGCCCGGCTGTGACAAGCTCGATTATTTCTTCTTCTGTTACCCCGTCCTGTCCGGGCGGTTCAACACGCATCATTTTCGCCAAAATCAGTTTAAACAGGTTAAAAAACTTCACTGCGGGAGTCAATATGAACATTACTGCCAGGAAAATCTTGATCAATTTAAGGTTCACCTTTTCGAGTTCCCTGGCGGATGCGGTTCCTGGCAGTACCCGGCCCAACACGATGACCAGGGCAGCCAGAACGGAAGCGGTTAAAACAGGTCCTGCCTTTTCGCCGAACAGGTTGAGGAAAAGGTAAGTCCCGCATACGCTTGCGAAAACAGTGATCAGGGTGCTGCTAACAGCAATGGTCTCGAACAACCCCGACGGTTCATGCAATAACCGGCCGGTTGCCAGAAACCGGGAGTCGATTTCAGACGCGATATGGCGAAGACGGTGCTTTTTCAGGGGTTTTAAAGTCGCTTCCGCAACCGTAAACAGTGCCGATAAAAGCAAAAATACTGCCAGTAAAAACAGCTGGCTGCAACTGTCCGGGTCCAATCCATGACCAGCTCCTCTGTTAATGAAAATAAAACGTTTTTCACGTCCACATAAATTATACCGGATATAAGGTCAAGAATAAACAAGTCCAGGAGAGCAATGCCGCCAGTAAGAAGAAAAGACGATTAGCATTTTCAACATAAATTAGAATAACAGGCTGATTCGCCTATAATTCACGAAAAGAGCTTTAAACCGGGTACCGCATTAAGATTCCACCCGGCCCGCTCGCCTCGTTTAAAGCGGTAATAGCCGGCGCAGCCAATCATCGCGGCGTTATCGGTGCAGTACATTAAAGGAGGATAAAGAAGCCCCAGCCTTTCTTCCTCGCAGCGCCTGGACATCTCTTCCCGCAAGAGGCTGTTGGCAGCAACGCCGCCCGCCAGCAGAACCATTTTCAGGCCCCTGCTTTTGGCGGCGCGAACCGTTTTTTCCACCAGGACCTCCACCACGCTGGACTGAAAAGCGGCAGCCAGGTCAGCCTTGTTCACTTCCTCGCCTTTTTGGGCAGCACGGTTTAGGCAGTTGAGCACGGCCGTCTTCAAGCCGCTGAAGCTGAAATCAAAGCTTTCCTCGCCCAGCCAGGCCCGGGGCAGCCGCAGGGCAGCAGGATTGCCCTCGCGGGCAAGAGCTTCGAGAGCAGGACCTCCCGGATACCCAAGCCCCAGGGCGCGCGCCACCTTGTCATACGCCTCTCCTGCCGCGTCATCCTGCGTTTGGCCCAGCAAGCGGTAATCGCCGTGGCCTGTCATCTCAATAAGCGCCGTATGCCCGCCCGAAACCACAAGGCAGGCCAGCGGGAATTCGGGTTCGCGAAAGCGAACCAACCAGTTCGCATAAATGTGCCCTTCTATGTGGTTAACGGCCACCAGGGGAAGGCCGAGACTATAGGCAAGCGATTTGGCGGTGCTCACCCCCACCAGCAGCGCTCCCACTAAACCTGGGCCGTACGTGACACAAACGGCAGCGAGGGCGGAGAACCCTATTTTCGCTTCATTCAAAGCCAGATCAATAAGCCGGTTGACCTGCTCCAGGTGATGGCGCGAGGCGATTTCCGGCACCACCCCGCCGAAGCGCCTGTGCGTGTCCACCTGGGAAGAAACAATATCGGCCAGTATCTCCCGGCCGTTTGCCAGTACGGCAACTGCGGTTTCGTCACAGCTTGTCTCGACGGCCAGGATAATTTCTTTTTCCAGCATATCTTTGTTATACCTCATATTTCCTTCCACATGATCAGGGCGTCCTCGTTCGTATCCGCATAATAGCCGGGCCTTAGTCCTGCCGGAGTAAAACCCATTTTTTTATACAGCGCCTGGGCTATTTTATTGGATACCCTCACTTCCAGGGTCATGCGCTGGACCCTCTTTTCTTTGGCCAGTTCGAGCAACCCGTTCAGGAGCATTTTGCCCAAGGATTTTCCGCGGTGGGCGGGCGCAACGGCGATGTTGGTGACATGAGCCTCGTCAATGATGATCCACATGCCTCCGTAGCCTACCACGGTGGACGGGTTGCCGGATAAAGTCAACACCAGGTAATAGGCGAACTCGTTGTCGCACAGCTCACAGGTGAAAGCATAGGAAGACCAGGGAGTCGGAAACGATTTTTTTTCAATAGCCACTATCTGGGGTATGTCTTCAATTTTCATGGGCCTCAAGGCGTACTCCATGTTTTCAACCCCAAATTCATTTCAACTTTTCCAGTTTAACCTGGGCTTCAGAAGGCCGTATGTAATCGGGCTTTAGCCGGTAAAGGTCATCGCTTTGCCCATCCATAAGCTTCTCCCTGCCTAGCCAGGCGACGCTGGCGGCGCTGGCAATCGAGAAAACGGGCGGCAGAAACACGGCCCGGCTGCCCAGAACCTTTTCCCATATCTCCCGGTAAACGGCAGCTCCATCGCCGGCAAGCACAACCGGCTCGCCGTATTCGTCCAGCTTTCCGGCCCACTGCAGGGGAGAAATGGCGCAGGCGGGCAGGACCTGTTTAAGCGCGTTATCCTCAAAACGAAAAAGGGCGGCGTAAACCTCCTGCCTCCGGGCATTCAGCAGGGCTGAAACAAGCCCCCGGCCGGCGGCATTCCTGTATGCCAGGGCCTTGAGGGTGGGAACTCCCGCCAAGGGGATGCCGCGACCCTGGGCCAGCCCTTTGGCTGTGGCCATCCCGATCCTTAATCCCGTAAACGAGCCGGGACCTCCCGCCACGGCTATTCCTTCCACCTTGTCCAGGGAACACCCGGTCTGCCTGAGCAGGTCATCAATAAGCGGAAGCAGCTGCTCAGAATGAGTTAAACCTGTGTTCAGGGTCATCTCGCCCTTTAACCCTCCGGCGGAAACCAGCGCGACCGAAGCCACAGGCGTCGAGCTTTCAATTCCCAGCACCAGCATTCTCGATCAACTCCTCGGCCAGGGTTTCCATCTCTTTCCCGTGTGGGACCAGCGTGATGAGGCGGTATTCGCCTTTCCGGGGATGGTATTCCCGTTTTATGATTATCTGAAGGTACTCACCTGGCAGATAAGGCCTGATCAGGTCGCTCCATTCAACCGCCGTGACTCCCGGCCCGTAAAAGAATTCCTCGTAGCCCAGCTCTTCGATCGCCTCGGGAACAGGCAGGCGGTAAACGTCAAAATGCACCAGCGGCAGCCTGCCCTGGTAGCTTTGGATCAGGGTAAAGGTAGGGCTGGTCACCGGTTCACCAACTCCCAGCCCGCAGGCCAGTCCCTTGACGAACAGGGTTTTCCCCGCCCCCAGTTCGCCCTCCAGGCCGATTAACTCTCCGCCTTTCAATTTCTTTCCCAGGAGGCAGGCCAGTTTAAAAGTGTCCTGGGGATTAAAGGACTTAAAAACATACAAGAAAAACACCTCATAATTTTTCCTCTATATTATAACCAATGCAAAGCAATTATTGGAATATTTTCTACAAGCGTTCATAAACCAGCTTTCCGTCGATATAGACCATTTCCACTCTCGACCGCCAGTCCAGGGGATGACCCGATATGACCACCATATCCGCATCTTTGCCTGCCGCCAGGCTCCCGAGGCGGTGATCCAGCTTCAGGATCCTGGCCGGATTGATGGTAATGGCCTTAAGGGCTTCCATTTCATCCATCCCGTTACGGACAGCCATAGCGGCGCAGACCGGCAGGTACTGGACAGGGGTAACGGAATGGTCGGTTGTAAGCGCAACCAAAACACCGGCTTCATTCAGCTTCGCCGCTGTCCGCCATGACATTTCCGCAAGCTCGACCTTGGACCGGTTGCTGAAAGACGGTCCCAGGACCACAGGTACGCCTTGTTCCAAGAGTTCCGGGACCAATTTGTGAGCCTCGGTCCCGTGTTCAAGGACAATTTCCAGGCCGAACTCTCCGGCTATCCGGAGCGCGGTCATGATATCGTCGGCCCGGTGCGCGTGGGCGCGAAGCGGCATTTCCCTGTTCAGCACCCGCAGCATGGTCTCCATGCCCAGATCCCTTTCGAGAACCTCCCCGTCTTTTGTTGATTTTTCTTTTTTGGCCGCGTAAACCTGGGCATCAACAAACGCCTGGCGAAGAAGCGCGGCGATGCCCATCCTGGTAACCGGCATCTTTTTTTGTTCGGCGTAGGTTCGCTTGGGGTTTTCGCCGAAGGCCACCTTCAGCCCGGCCTGGGGGATCAAAACCATCTCTTGCAAGTTCCTTCCGGCGGTTTTCATCACCAGGACAGTCCCCCCTACCACGTTGCTGCTACCGGGACCAGTCATCACCGTGGTCACACCGCCCTGCACGGCATCCCTAAAACCACGGTCATTGGGATTCACGGCATCCAGGGCTCGCATCTCCGGTGTCACTGGTTCCGTAGCCTCGTTTAAGTCATCGCCCTCCTCCTGGTAAATCTCTTCCAGTATGCCCAGGTGGGTGTGAGCGTCAATAAACCCGGGGACCACCGTCTTGCCTCCCAGGTCTGTGACAGCGGCACCGGCGGGGATTTTCAGCCCCTCTCCCACAGCGATTATTTTACCGCCCGCCCAAAGAATCGAGCCTTTTTCCAAAACTTTCCCGTTCATCGTGTAAATCCTGGCATTCATCAGCGCTTTTTGTTCCATCTGTTCATCTTCACCCGCAGTTTTTTTTATTATCCATCACTAGCGTTGCAATAAATTAAAATCTGTTTGTCAACCAACGAATACACGAG
>JANLFJ010000043.1 GCA_024655825.1 Peptococcaceae bacterium
CTCCAAAAACCATCTTGGCTTCTTTTTTGCTGACTACTCCGTTATCAGTGAGATGTTTGATTTCGTTGGAGATAGCATTGGACCCGATAAAAGTAACTGAATCCAGCCAGTCGTAGATACTTGGATCAATATTTTTGTAATCGCTGACCCTTGTGTTGTGGTATTTCAGGTCATAGGCCACAAACAGGTGTAGTTTCACTTTATCGTTGTTTATTAGATCGTATTCATTCCAGTTATTAACATAAGTCTTGATTAAATTTTTGAAATTTTTTCGTCCTGTCACAAATCCAATTGCCATATTGATCGTCTCACCTGCATTATTCAAAGCAATCTTCACCTTCTTTAACACTCAATTAATAAAAAATCCAACTCTATTTTCAAATAAAGTCAGAAGAAAAAACGTGCAGATTCAGGTGCTGACTTGATTCGTACGTAAATTATAGCAAATAAGGAGAATAAATGCAACAACTTGACTAATTCCATATAAGTTTGCGGTTAGGGCCGCGGCTGTTGTTCCTAATAAAAAAATAAAGAGCCTTATATTATGGGCCCTTTTTATCTCCAGGGAGTATTGCCTTGTCTGTGGGTAAATGGTGGCGGCGCAGGGATTTGAACCCCGGACACTGCGGGTATGAACCGCATGCTCTAGCCAACTGAGCTACGCCGCCGCTTGGGCGTTTTTGCTTCGCGTTTACCGCCAAGCAATGGCCCGGTATTAACCCGATAACCGGAAATTGCCGCTTGGGCGGCAAACAGGCAGGTATGCAAGTATATATGGAGCTGACGACCGGGATTGAACCGGTGACCTTATCCTTACCAAGGATACGCTCTGCCTACTGAGCTACGCCAGCTTGTCATCATGGTTGCGGGAGAAGGATTTGAACCTTCGACCTTCGGGTTATGAGCCCGACGAGCTACCAGCTGCTCCATCCCGCGGTGTTCAACCAGCCCATTATCTATTACTTTTGGGCCGACAAAAATTATTATATAACATGCCTGCTCTCGAGGTCAAGGTTTGCCTGCCGGTATTTTGCTCGATTCGGCTGGTATATAATGTTAATTCACTGGTCTCTTTTCTCCAGGTACCTCTCCAGCTTCCTTTTGACCCTCTGCAAGGCATTATCAATAGATTTGACGTGCCGTTCCAGCTCCACAGCAATTTCCTGGTATGTCTTGCCTTCCAGGTACGACATCAAAACCTGCCATTCAAGCGAGCTCAAGATCTCTCCCATTTTTTCCTCAATATCGTCAAATTCCTCGCGGCTGATAATGAGCTCTTCCGGATCCGTTATTTTTGTTCCTGAAATAACGTCAAGCAAAGTGCGATCAGAATCCTCGTCGTAAATAGGCTTATTCAATGAAACATATGAATTAAGCGGGATGTGCTTTTGCCTGGTGGCGGTTTTGATGGCGGTGATTATCTGCCGCGTTATGCACAGTTCGGCAAAAGCGCGAAAAGAAGAGAGCTTATCGTAACGAAAATCCCGAATGGCTTTATACAAGCCGATCATACCTTCTTGAATGATATCTTCGCGGTCGGCGCCAATTAGAAAATAGGAGCGGGCTTTGGCCCTCACAAAATTCTTATACTTGTAAATAAGAAATTCAAGGGCTTCGTTATCGCCATCCCTGGCCAGGTCAACAACATACTCATCCTCCAGGAAATCAAAAGAGTCCACCATTTCACGCTGGGCGCTTGAGCTCATCTAATTCTCGCCTCCGTCTTTATCATAGAAGGATATGTAAAAATAATTTCCGGAAAAGATGTCCGGAATTCTTTATGCGCTTGAAGAATGTTGTTCGAGCTCGCCTGTTGGCAATATATTTATATAATTATAAATCTTGGAAATGACTCGAAATAATTATTAACTTGTCTCTTACACAGAATTTATTATAACTGACTGCCCGGGCAATCGTCAAGGTATACTTCCTCATGTCTTGCCCCTCCGCCATTTTTCCAGCTTTTCCTTAACTTCGACCGGCAGGTGGTAATGCAAGCTCCCCAAACCTTTTCTTTCATCCCTGGCCAGTTCCATTGCGCCGGAAACAGTGTTTTTAATGTCCTCGTACAATTCACGGGCCGAGATGCGCAGCGCTCCCCGCTGCAAACTGATGCTCTGTTCAATCCAGTCGGAGGTGGCCACAAAAGTGTACCCGCGCCGCGAGAGTTCTCCCACCATCCTTTCGATAAGCATATCAGCAGTCTCGCCTTCCCGCGTAAAAATCACTTCCACTGAATGGTGAGTTTCCTTCCTTTCCAGACCCCCCTTGACCTGGTGAGCATCAAACACGATTATTATCCTGATTTTTTTGATGCCCTGGTAGTTTTCCAGGATCTCGATGAGCTTCTGCCGCGCGTCTTCAAAGCTTTCTTCTTTTATTCTGTTCAGTTCCGGCCAGGCGTTAATCATGTTGTAACCGTCTATGACCAAGTAATCTTCTTTGCCGTCCATCCTTTACCTCCTGCCGCGCTGTCTCACGATCTCATAAAGCAGCACCGCAGCGGCGGCAGACACGTTAAGCGAGTTTACCCGGCCATTCATGGGAATTCTAACCAGCGTATCGCACTTTTCTTTAAGCAGCCTGCTCAATCCCCTGTTTTCACCACCCACAACCAGGGCAAGGGGACCTGCCAGGTTGGTTTCAAAAAGGGTTTGCCGGGAAGAGGGGTCCGCGCCCGTAATCCAGCACCCCTTATCTTTCAGGGCATCTATGGTCCGGGCAAGGTTTGTCACCCGGGACACGGGAACATGTTCGATTGCCCCGGCCGAAGCCCTGGCTACACCAGAAGTAAGCGGCACAGCACGGTTTTTGGGTATGATCACACAGTGGACCCCGGCCGCATCGGCGGTACGCAGGACGGCCCCCAGGTTCTGCGGGTCTTCGACGCCGTCAAGGAGCAAAAAAAGCGGCGCATCACCCTCTCTGTTGACTCTTTCCAGCTCTTCTTCCCAGTCGGCATACTCCCAGGCGGCGATTTGCGCCGCCACCCCCTGGTGAACACCGCCGCCCGCCAGATAATCGAGCTGCTTTTTGTCGGCATGCTGGAGCGGGACGTTGTTTTCCCTGGCCAAGGCGGCTATCTCGCTAACCGAACCGCCCAGGGAGCCTTTAGCCACCAAAATTTTATTGATTGTTCTTCCCGCTTTCAATGCTTCGATAACGGGATTCCGGCCAAAAATGTAGCCCATTGGACACCGCCCGACCATTATTTATTATTTAATGTTGTTCCTGACCGCACCGTTTGCATATCTTAAAAAGCTGTAGCGAATGCCGTTGTAGATCCTTGATTCTCCCGCGGACACCAGCCGCCATGTTTTATCATTATCAAGGTCGGGGAAGAATCTGTCCGCTTCATATGTCCTCTCAATCCTAGTCACATGTGCTTCCGTACAGTAAGGTAAAAGCTGCTTGTAAACCGCTTCCCCCCCTATTACGAACACGTCGTCCGCCGGATATTTTTTCAGTTCTTGAAGGAGCCGGCTTAAAGAAGGACAAACGGTAATTCCTTCATTAATATAATTAATATAATTCGCTTTTGTGCTGAGCACAATGTTAATCCTGCCTGTTAAAGGCTCTTTATTCGGCAGTGATTCGAATGTCTGTCGTCCCATGACCACGACCTTGCCCATGGTCAGCTGCTTAAAGCGCTTCATGTCTTCCGGTATCCGCTCCAGTAAAGCTCCCTTAAAGCCGATTCCCCAGTTCATATCAACCGCGACGATAGCTTTCATAATATTATTCTTTTTATTCTCCTTCACTTTTATATAGCAACTGGGATATTTTTTATTTGCGACCCGCTCTGGTAGCCCTCCAGGACAAAGTCATCAGGTCTGAAGTCATAAAAGTCCTTCTTGCGGGGGTTAATCAACAGCTTCGGCGCCGGGTACGGAGTTCTGCCGATAAGCTCCTTGACCAGGGGAACATGCCGGTCATAGATGTGAGCATCGGCTATAACATGAATTAGTTCTCCGGCCTCCAGGTCGCTGGCCCGGGCAAGCATATGCATTAAAACTGCATACTGGCACACGTTCCAGTTGTTTGCCACCAGGACATCCTGCGACCGCTGGTTTAGTATGGCATTAAGTTTTTTACCCGTGACATTGAAGGTAACGCTGTAAGCGCAGGGGTATAAATTCATTTCGTGCAAATCAGCGTGGTTGTACATGTTGACGATCATCCTCCGGCTGTACGGGTTATGCTTCAAATCATACAGCACCCTGTCCACCTGGTCGAATTCCCCTTCCTGGTACCTGTGCTTGATGCCCAACTGGTAGCCGTAAGCCTTCCCGATCGAACCGTCTTCATTTGCCCAGCTGTCCCAGATGTGGCTGTTCAGTTCTTTTATATTGTTGGATTTTTTTTGCCATATCCACAGTATTTCATCAACCGCTGCTCTAAGGTTCGTTGGCCTCAAGGTTATAATCGGAAATTCTTCTTCCAGGTTATACCTGTTAACGACACCGAACCTCTTGATTGTATGAGCGGGAGTGCCGTCCGGCCACCTTGCTCTCACAATTTCTTTTTCTGAAGAATAGCCGTTTTCAAGTATATCCTTGCACATCGAAATGAAGAGTATATCGGCTTTACTCACAGCAGCATACCTCACTTGGCTTTTTGGTCTGGCTGTTTTAATCGGTTGTCATTCCGCTTCTATTTTATCAAATAAATGTCCCAGCAGTTCGCCGATTCTTTCTTCCCGCCGCATCAGGAACAGGTAACCCAGCAAGGCCTCGAAACCTGTACTCAGCCGGTATTCAACCATCCCGGAGCTTTTGGGGTGATGCCCTGTTTTGCTGTTGCGGCCGCGCCTGGCCACGTCTTTTTCTTCTTCGCTGAGCTGGGACTCCAGCTTGTGCAAAAAATCAGCCTGCCTGGCTGCCCTTACCAGGCCGGAGGCCTCTTCATGGAGCTTTTTTACTCTGGTCAGCCCTTTTTTTATCAGGTAAACCCTGACATACAGTTCGTAAACGGCATCCCCCACGTAAGCCAAAACCGCGGGCGGCAGCCGGCGGGGGTCTTCACCGGGGTATCTCCACAAGTCCGCTCTCCCCCTTTTTACTGGTATCTCCAGCGCACGCCCTGCGGTGTATCTTCCAATACTATGCCTAACTGCTTCAAGTTCTCACGAATTTTATCGGAAGTCTGGTAGTCCTTTTTAGCCCTTGCTTCCTGGCGCAGGGCGATAATCAGGTCAACCAGCTGCCCGACAAGGGCCGGCTCGTGTTTTCCGCTGTCATCCAGCCGAATTCCAAGAACTCCAGATAGTTCTACGAAGGTCTCTTGGCCGTATTCCAGGACTTCCAAAACCCCGGGGGAAGCTATACCCTGCGCCGCAGCGGTATTGAGAGTACGGGCCAGGTCAAACAGAGCGGCGATGGCTAGGGCGGTGTTAAAGTCATCGTTCATTGCTTCATAAAACTGGCGGCGCGCTGCTTCCACTTCCTTGGGCAGCTGCCCGGGAAAGACTAAACCCGCCTGTTTTTCCGGGGAAGAAACATCCCCCACTGCTTCCCGGCAAAGCCTGTATGCATTCCGGAGCCTATCCCAACCCTTTTTAGCCGTTTCCAGTTTTTCATCGTCAAAGTCAAGCGGGCTGCGGTAATGCGTGGACAGCAGGTAAAACCTGACGGCACCAGGCGCATACAAATCCAAAATGTCGCGCAGGAGGAAGAAGTTGCCCAGTGATTTGGACATTTTTTCTTCGTTGACGGTGATGAAGCCGTTATGCAGCCAGTACTTGGCCATAGGAACGCCGTGCAGCGCTTCTGACTGCGCTATTTCATTTTCGTGGTGCGGGAAAATAAGGTCACAGCCGCCCGCATGAATATCAAAACTGTTGCCAAGATACTTGTGCGACATGGCGGAGCATTCTATGTGCCATCCCGGTCTTCCCGGTCCCCACGGGCTTTCCCACCATGGTTCCCCCGGCCTTGATTTCTTCCACAGCGCAAAGTCTGCCGGGTGCGCTTTTCTTTCGTCAACTTCCACCCTGGCCCCGGCCATGAGCTCGTCAAGGGTACGTGAGGACAGTTTCCCGTATTCTTTGAATCGGGTGACCGCAAAGTAGACATCGCCGTCAATTTCGTAGGCATAGCCTTTTTGGAAAAGGCCTTCAATAAATTTTATGATGTCGTCCATGTGTTCGCTCACTCTGGGGTGAACTGTTGCCCTTTTGACCATAAGGGCGTCGGAGTCTTTATAGTACTCCCTGACATAACGCTCCGCGAGTTCGCTGGGCGGCACGTTTTCTTCCCTGGCCCGCTTGATGATTTTATCGTCTACATCTGTAAAGTTCTGGACGTATGTTACCTGGTAGCCCAAATGCTCCAAGTAACGCCTGACGGTATCGAAAACCACCAGCGGCCGGGCATTTCCCAGGTGGATCAAGTTGTACGTTGTCGGCCCGCACACGTATATCCTCACTTTTCCCGGTTCAAGCGGGATGAATGCTTCTTTTTTCCCCGTGAGGGTATTGAATACTTTTAATCCGCTTTCATTCATAAAACGCCACTCCCTATTCGCCATTCGCCCGTTTTTCCCTGCGCTGCAAGAATTAAGCGTCAACACCCGCCTGTTCGAGCGTCCTGGCGATGCGCCTCAAGGCCAGGTCTTTGCCCAGTACGGGAATGATGTAAAAAAGTTCCGGCCCATGCGTGCGCCCGGTCAGCGCAGCCCTGACCGGCATGTATACTTGTCTTCCGCTCAGTTTTAGTTCCTTGGTAATACTTTTCATCATGTTTTTGATGTTTTCGGGCGTAAGCTCGTCAAGTTCATTGATTTTTCTCCGAAACGAATTGATAACCGCCGGGAAAGTGTCTTCCCGCAGCAATGCCTTGGCTTCGTCACTTTCGAGGACAACATCTTCGCCGGCCAGGATATCCATGTGCTCAACTATTTCACTGATAGTGCTCAAGTGCTCCTGCAAAGCGGTCACCACCAGTTCGGCCCATTTCATATCCTTTTCGGTTGGAACGCGCGAAAGGTAACCGGCCTCTTGCAGGTACGGAACAGCCATCTTGGCAATTCTCTTCGCCGGGCTCTTCCTGATATAGAAACCGTTCATCCAGCGCAGTTTTTCCAGGTCAAAAACCGCAGGGTTTTTAGCCACCCTGTCCAGGGAAAACCGGGCAACCAGTTCCTCCAGGTCCATGATTTCTTCTTCCCCGCCGGGGGACCAACCCAGCAAGGCCAAAAAATTGATCAGAGACTCAGGCAGGTATCCCATTTCCCTGTATTGAACGATGGAAGTAGCGCCGTGCCTTTTGCTCATTTTCGAACGGTCTTCCCCCAGGATCAGGGAAATATGAGCAAATTCCGGGAGCGGAAAACCAAGGGCTTCATAGAGCAAGACCTGCCTGGGTGTGTTGGACAGGTGTTCTTCGGCCCTGATGACATGGCTGATCTTCATAAGCGCGTCATCAATAACCACAGCATAGTTATATGTAGGAATGCCATCCGACTTGACGATGACAAAATCTCCTATCCCGCCGCTTTCAAAAACAACCTCGCCCCGCACCAGATCATTCACCACAATGTTTTTGTTTTCGGGAACGTGAAACCTGATTACCGGTACGCGGCCTTCTTTTTCATATTTTTCTTTTTCTTGCAATGACAGGTGAAAGCACTTTCCGCTGTACCGGGGAAGCTCGCCTCGGTCAAAGAATTCTTTTCTTTGCTTTTCCAGTTCCTCCTCGGTACAGTAACAGTGATATGCCTTACCTTCGGCCAGCAGCCTTTCAGTGTATTCGCGGTATATCGACAGCCTCTCCGTCTGGCGATAAGGACCGTAAGACCCGCCGATGTCAGGCCCTTCGTCCCAAGTAATCCCCAGCCATTTCAAGGACTCCAGAATGTTGCGCTCCGATTCCCTGCTGGACCTCTCCAGGTCTGTATCCTCAATGCGCATGATGAATTTCCCGTTTTTGTTCCTGGCAAAAAGAAAGTTGAACAGAGCAGAACGGGCTCCCCCGATGTGCAGCGGTCCAGTTGGACTAGGCGCGAATCGCACGCGTATTGCTTCCATAATTGTCAATTATCCTCCCCGGTGTTTCTTGTTTTATGATGCACTTTTTCCACCAGACAGACGGCATATGCGGCTATACCTTCATTTCGGCCGGTAAAACCGAGCCCCTCTGTAGTGGTGGCTTTCACGCCGACCTGTTCCGGTTCCAAACCGATAACTGCGGCGATTTTCTTGCGCATCTCTTCCCTGTAAGGAGCAAGCCTGGGGGTCTGGGCCACAACAGTGCAGTCAAGGCTGCGGCAGGTGTAGCCGTTTTCTTTCAGCAAGCCGGCAACCCTCTGCAACAGACGCGTACTGTCAATATCTTTATACTGCTGGTCGCTATCGGGAAAATGCTCGCCTATATCGCCGAGAGCGGCCGCACCCAACAGGGCGTCCATTACGGCATGAAGCAGCACATCCGCGTCGGAATGCCCCCAAAGTCCTTTTTCATAGGGCACCACCACACCCCCCAGCACCAGTTTGCGGCCTTCAACAAGCTTGTGCACATCAAAGCCGAAACCCACGCGCATCTATTTCACCTTCATCATTTCTTTTATGAAAACCAGGTCATCGGGAGTCGTAACCTTGATATTTGAATACTCTCCTTCCACCATGAAAACCTTCTCCCCCAGCCTTTCCACCAATGACGAATCGTCTGTCCCCCGCCATCCTTCGGCCTCAGCCTTTTCATAGGCCCTCATTATAAGCTCCCGGCGAAAAACCTGGGGGGTCTGGACCTGCCATACCGTGCGCCGGTCCGGTGTAGACCGGACAGCCATGTCAGCGCCGACTATTTTTATTGTATCTTTAACCGGGACGCCAACCACTGCAGCCCCTTTCTCAAATGCGGCCCGCAGTACCCTGGTGATGGTTGCTCCCGAGACCAGCGGCCTGACCCCATCGTGAACAGCGACCCATTCCACGGCAGAACCGAGAAGCAGCAGGCCCCGCGAGACGGAATCCTGTCGTTCTTTTCCGCCGGCAATTACCGCTCCCACTTTATTATAACCGTACCTGTCCACTATCTCCTCGCGGCAGTAGGCAATATCACCGGGCTGAACAATAACTATGATCTCTTCTATAAGAGGGTGAGTTTGGAATATTTCCAGGGTATAAGATAAAAGGGGGCGGCCGTTTACCTCAAGATAAGGCTTACTGACTGTCCCCCCCATTCTTTTCCCTTGGCCTGCGCATGGTATCAAAACCGTTACCTTAGCCAATGGCGTCCACCTCGTACAACGTCCTGTTGTCATTGTATTTTGGTTTGGCAAAAATCATCCGCCCGGCCGCGGTTTGCAGAACGCTGGTAACGATCACATGAATTGTCTGGTTAATGTATTTCTTACCCTGCTCAACGACGATCATCGTCCCGTCATCAAGATACCCGATACCCTGTTTGGACTCCTTGCCGTCTTTGATGATCTGGACAATCATTTCTTCGCCGGGAAGAAAAACAGGTTTCAGCGCATTGGCAAGTTCGTTAATGTTAAGAACCTTTACTCCTTGCAGTTCAGCCACTTTATTAAGGTTATAATCGTTCGTTATTACCACACCGTTTATTACCTGAGCCAATCTGACCAGTTTGCTGTCGACTTCGATAACCTCCGGGAAGTCGCGTTCATCAATTTGCACCATGACATCGAGTTCTTTTCTGATTTTGTTGAGAATGTCCAGCCCGCGCCTGCCCCTGTTTCTCTTTAAAACATCGGACGAATCGGCAATGTGCCGGAGTTCTTCCAGCACAAAAGACGGTATAACCAGTATCCCATCGATGAACCCGCTTTTGCAGATGTCGGCGATCCGCCCGTCAATAATTACGCTTGTATCAAGGATTTTATAATAACAAGGCGGTTTTGTCTCGGTCTTATTTGTGGTCTTATCTTTGTCTTTTGCTATTTTAGGGAATATGAGAAAAACGCTCAGGAGTTCCTCCTTCTTTTTCAGCCCAATGCTCATCCCTAAATAACCGAGAAGGACGCTTCCCGCGACCGGCACGTAATTGCCCACCAGGGGAATTCTGGCAAAGGTCGACCCTAATAAGCTCGCAATTATAAGTCCGACAATCAGACCTATAGCCGCTCCCATCAAATCGCTCAAAGGCATTTTTTGCAGCTTGCTTTCAACCCAATCCGTCATTTGAATAACCCAGGCGATCAAGTGCGGAGCAACGCTATAGCCTATCAACCCGGCTAACACCCCGGGGAAAACAGTAAGAGCCAACCTGATTTCCAGATTTGCGACGCTAAACCACCTGCTGTGTGTTAGGGCATAACCCAGGTAAACACCACCGCTAAGAAAGGCAAGGGCAATAAAAACCCTCATTATCTTTTTGACCATTCTTTCACCTCCTTCTCTAACCCTGCTGCGACCCTGGTGTCCATTCTCATATATTATAAGTGAGGTCCCGCGATTAGGCAAGATTAAACTCCAATTTTTAACATCTTTCTTTTAATACTTTATTTTATAAATTAAGTAAGGCCAGCTGCTGCTGGCTTCTCGCTTTCGGCCGAGGAGAACCAGTCCCGCTTCCGGCAGTGCAAACCTCCTAAGCCATGTATTCTTCTAAAAGATTTCTGATGCTCTCTTCTTTGCTGTTCCGGGCTAAAACCAGTTCACTGATGAGAATTTGTCTTGCATTATCAAGCATCTTCTTTTCCCCGGTTGAAAGCCCTTTCTCTTTATCCCTGGCCGACAGGTTTCTCACAACTTCCGCTAGTTCAAAAATATTCCCGCTCTTTATTTTTTCCATATTCGAACGGTATCTCCTGTTCCAGTTTGCGGACATTGCCGAGTTTTTTTCTTTGAGAATGGTCAATACCCTCTCTACACCGTCTTCATCTATTACCTTGCGCAGGCCGATTTCCGAAACATTTGACGTGGGGATCATTACCCGCATTTCCCCAATCGGCATGCGCATTACATAATATCGCCGTTTTTCCCCCAGGATTTCCTTTTCTTCAATGGATTCTATTACTCCCGCCCCGTGCATGGGATATACTATTTTATCCCCTATTTTAAACAAATAATCACCCCCGTTTAGAGGCTGCTGGTATAATTTTAACAAATCCGCTTAACAATGTCAAAGGTAGTATATTATATCACAGCATAAAAATTATAGTCAATATTTTTTGTCCACTTTTTTTACCTCTTTTTTGCCAATTGGTTATCCCTGTCCTTGCTCAAGGCTGGTTTGAATTGACAGGACAAAAGATTTATCAGTATAATAACACTAGCATATAGAGGTGCGAAGTAAAGGAAGTGTTTTTAATGGCCGAACTTCACTGTGAGGATTTTCAACAAACCGTTTCAAACTTTCTCCTGCGGCACCAAAGCATCCTTGATTTACTTTCTAAATCTTTTGAAACTATGTCAAGGGTTAATAGGGCCATAACTAAAAGTGTAACCACGTGCGGCTGCCTGAGAGTACACGCCGAAAAAAAACCGCTTCCCCGGGAAGCAAGCCTCCAGGACTTAAAAGAACTTTTTTCTTCTCACCTTGAAGGCCAATTATGCGACAACTGCAGGGAAATCATTATCAACGAAATGGGAAAAAATCTTTTTTACTTCACTGCTCTATGCGACACTCTGGGCATCGGCCTGCAGGAGGTACTGGAACAGGAAAACAGCAAGGTGATGACCCTCGGTAAATTCAATATGACCTGACATGGCATCTGGCCGGTGATAAAAACTGCCGCCCCCGGGTAAAAAGCATCCGGGGGTTTTACTATTACCTTCAAAAAATTTTATTTCCAAGCGGCCTCCAGGGCTTCACCGACCGTCTTTACGCCGTATACATTAAGCCCTTCAGCCACCGCTTCTTTATATGAATGGACAGGCGCTATGCAGTGCCTGAAGCCCATTTTTTTTGCTTCCTGCAGCCGCTGCTGCAAGTATGGAACACCTCTCACCTCTCCGGTAAGTCCGATCTCTCCCATTACCGCAAGATCAGCCAGGCACGGTTTATTTTTAAAGCTCGAGGCCAAGGCAATGGCTACACCCAGATCAAGGGCCGGCTCCTGGATTTTTATTCCGCCGGCTATATTCACATATGCATCCTGGCCTGCAAGGTTCAAGCCGACCCTCTTTTCCAGCACGGCAATAATCAGATTTACGCGGTTAAAATCCGCTCCAGCGGTCATTCGACGCGGCTGCCCGAAAGATGACTGGCTTACCAGTGCCTGGATTTCCACAAGAAGGGGACGCGAACCCTCCATACAGGCTGCCACGACAGACCCCGGCGAAAAGAGGGACCTCTCCGCTAAAAAAGCCTGGGACGGGTTTAGCACCTCCACCAGTCCCCGGCCGCTCATTTCAAACACGCCAAGTTCAAAAGTTGATCCGAAGCGGTTCTTGTTTGCTCTCAGAATCCTGTACTGGTACTGGCGCTCCCCTTCAAAATACAGGACCGTGTCGACCATGTGCTCCAGCACTCTCGGACCAGCAACAATGCCGTCCTTGGTAACGTGTCCCACAATAATAATCGGGATGTGCAAGTTCTTGGCCAGGGAAAGAAGCCGCGCCGCCGCTTCTCTGATCTGCCCAATGCTGCCCGGAGCCGCAGCCAGTTCAGCCATGTAAACCGTTTGGATGGAATCCACAACCACCAGCGAGGGCAGCAGTATCCTGACCTCCTCCTCTATTGTTTCCAGGTCTGTTTCAGGCCAGACCAGGATGCCGGCATTGCCAAGTCCCATCCGCCCGGCCCTAAGCTTTATTTGCTGGGCCGACTCCTCGCCCGAAATAAAGAGAACCTTTTTCCCGCTCCCCGCAACATGAGCCGCCGCCTGCATAAGCAGGGTCGACTTGCCGATGCCGGGATCACCGGCCAGCAGGACGAGCGTACCCGGAACCAATCCCCCTCCCAAGACTCGATTGAATTCGCTCATGCCCATGTCAAGCCGTTGCGTTTCCAACGGCATAACTTCCGAAAGCGGTTTTGGCTTTAAAACGCCGTCTTTCCCCCGGTCTTTCCCTTTTGTTTTTCTCTCCAGCTCTTCCACCAGAGTGTTCCAGCTTGCGCATTCCGGGCATTTTCCCAGCCAGCGCGGGGATTCAAAACCGCACTGCTGGCAAACATACTTGCTCTTCTGCTTTGACAATGGGCATACCCCGATTCATCGTTAAATTTTACCTTAACCCCGTCAACTAACCGGGCTGGCCGCCTTAATCACGATTTCGCCGTCCCGGGCGTCGACTATAACCTGCTCCCCTTTCCGGAAGGTTGCCTTCAACATCTCTTCGGACAACCTGTCTTCCACCAGGTTTTGAATAGCCCGGCGCAGCGGCCTGGCGCCGAATGTCGGGTTGTATCCTTCCTTGATGATGAGTTCCTTGGCGGAATCGGTCACCTGCACGATTATATCCTGTTCAGCGAGCCGCTTGATCAGGTTGTTTACCATCAGGGTAACGATCTGCTTGAGGTGTTCCTGATTCAAGGGATGGAAAACGATGATGTCTTCGACCCGGTTCAAGAATTCCGGGCGAAAGGCTTTTTTAATCTCTTCCATGATCCTGTTCTTCATCCGCCTATATTCGTCTTTTTCCGTATCGCCGGCCGTAAAACCTACGGTGGCCTCTTTCCTGAGCGTCGTTGCCCCAACATTTGAGGTCATAATGATGACGGTATTGCGGAAATTGACCGTGCGCCCCTTGGCATCGGTCAGACGGCCATCCTCCATCACCTGGAGCAGGGTGTTGAAAACATCGCTGTGCGCCTTCTCTATTTCGTCCAGCAGGACGACGGAATAGGGCCTGCGCCTGACCGCTTCCGTCAACTGCCCGCCTTCATCGTATCCAACATAACCGGGAGGCGCTCCGATCAGCCTGGCCACAGTATGCTTTTCCATATACTCCGACATATCAAGCCTGATCATGGCATCCTCGTCGCCAAAAAGTATCTCGGCCAGCGCTTTGGCAACTTCCGTTTTGCCGACCCCGGTAGGCCCGGCAAAAATAAAGGAACCGATGGGACGTTTGGGGTCCTTAAGACCGGCCCTGGCTCTCCGGATCGCACTGGAGACCGCTTTAATGGCCTCGTCCTGACCCACAATTCTCTGGTGAAGGACCTCTTCCATCTTCAAGAGCCTTTCCGACTCTTCCTGGGCCAACCTCTGCACAGGGATACCCGTCCAGCTCGACACGACATGAGCAATGTCGTCTTCAGTTACATATTGAATCTCCTTATTTTTTTCTTGTTCCCACGTTGCCTTTATCTCCTCCAGCTCTTTGCGGGCTTTTTGCTCCGCATCGCGCAGTTCGGCTGCTTTCTCGTATTCCTGGGCCATTATGGCCGCCTCTTTTTCCTTGTTCAGGTTCTCGATGTTCAATTCCAGGGTGCGAATATCGGGGGGACAGGTATGCACCTTCAGCCTGACCCTCGACGCCGCTTCGTCCACCAGGTCAATGGCTTTGTCGGGGAGAAAACGATCAGTAATGTAACGATCGGAAAACTCCGCAGCCGCCCTGATCGCCTCGTCCGTTATTTTTACCCGGTGGTGAGCTTCGTAAAGATCCCTCAACCCCATAAGGATAGCTATTGTCTCCTCTTTGGTCGGTTCGGCGACCATAATTGGCTGAAAACGCCTTTCCAGGGCCGGGTCTTTCTCCACATGCTTGCGGTACTCGTCCAGGGTGGTTGCGCCGATAGCCTGCAGTTCTCCCCTAGCCAGCGCCGGTTTGAGAATGTTGGAAGCGTCAATGGCCCCCTCCGCGGCGCCGGCGCCAATGAGAGTATGCATCTCATCGATGAAAACAATCACGTTCCCGGCCGTCCTTATTTCTTCCATCACTCTTTTCAACCGTTCCTCAAAATCGCCGCGGTATTTGGAACCAGCCACCAGCGCGGCCATATCCAGCGCCACAACTCTTTTTCCCTTTATTGTTTCAGGAACCTGTCCCTTTTCAATACGCTGGGCCAAGCCTTCAACAATGGCCGTCTTACCCACGCCTGGTTCACCAATCAGCACTGGATTATTTTTCGTTCTCCGGCTCAGAACCTGGATTACTCTTTCTATTTCCTTGTCACGCCCGATAACCGGGTCTATTTTTCCTTCCTGCGAGAGATGGGTAAGGTCACGGCCGTATTCATTAAGGCTGGGCGTCTGGGTATTCCTGTTCGCTCCCTTTTTCCCAGTCATATTGTTGTTTACCGGTGCAGGAGTACCCCCTAACAAAGCGAGGACCTGCTTGCGGATAGCCTCGGCTGAAACACCCAGGTCTGAAAGCACCTGGGCAGCAACGCCTTCTCCCTCTCTAACCAAACCCAGGAGGAGATGCTCCGTGCCGACGTAGTTGACCCCCCATTTCTGGGCTTCATCGTTGGCCAGTTCAAACACCTTTTTTACTCTCGGAGTTATACCGATTTCCTCCGGGGTCTCCCTTCCCGGCGCAACAAGCTCTTTTACGGCCTTCCTTACCGTGTTGAGGTCCAACCCAAGATTAGTGAGAGACTTGGCTCCGATCCCTTCGCTCTCCCTGATTAAACCCAAAAGCAAGTGTTCGGTACCCACCGCGGGGTGCCCTAACGACTTCGCCTCTTCCCTGGCTAAATATACCACATGCTGGGCCCGCTGAGTAAATCTCGCAAACATTTTTTACCCCCTCTTTTTGTTAAGCTTTTCTTTAAACAGTTTTGCTCTCGCCGCATCCCTTTCCGCCGCTTCCATGTCTTTTCCCGTAAAGCTCTGTAAAAAACCCGGCTGGGAGGAAACCATCAGTTCGTTCAGTTCACGTATGCCTAGATTGATTTTCAGCAATCCCAAACTAACGCCCAGCCTAATATCAGACAGCAGGTTCAATGCCTCCTGGGAGCTTAAGGTCGCGGCGTTCGTCAAAATGCCATAGGCCCTTCCAACCCGGTCTTCCACTTGTAACGGCGTTTCTTTGAGAAGTATTTTCCGGGTCTCCTCTTCCTTTTCGATAATCTGCCGGGTCACTGAGGCCAGGTTTTGAATTATTTCCGATTCTTTCTGGCCGAGTGTTATCTGGTTGGATACTTGAAATATATAACCCGTGGCTTCCGTGCCTTCGCCGTATAGACCCCTGACCACAAGCCCCAACTGCCCAAGAGCGCTGAAAATCCTGGATGCCTGTCTCGTAGCCGTCAGGGCCGGCAGGTGAACCATCACGCTTGCCCGCAAGCCTGTTCCCGCATTGGTGGGGCAGCAGGTCAAATATCCCCTTTCCTCGTCAAAGGCATACTCCAGCCGGCTTTCCAACAGGTCGTCGACCTTATCGGCTTTTTCCCACGCTTCTTCCAACTGCAGTCCAGTCAAGATGACCTGTATCCTGATGTGGTCCTCTTCATTGATCATAATGCTTACTGATTCGTTCTCGCTGACCAGCAAGCCTTTATTGGGCCTGTTTTCCGCATGTTCCCGGCTGATAAGATGTTTTTCGAGCAGTATCTGTTTTTGTAAGGAAGGCAATTCATCCATCCTGTAAAAATGCAGCCTGTCCCAACCTTCCAATTCCAAGGACTCAGCCGCCTTTTTCACTCTTTCCAAAACCGCATAGCTGCTGGTTTCATTTTGAAAAGGCGGCATGGGCAGTTTATCAAGGTTACGGGCCAGCCTTATCCGCGAACTGATGACTATGTCCCCGTGGGGACCTTCCCCACCGGTCCAACCGCTGGCAGGGCTGGATACAATTTTCTCGATCACCTTTCCTCACCCCTTGCCATTTTCTCTTCCAGTTCTTTTATTCTATCACGGATCTGGGCGGCCTCTTCATACCTTTCGTTTTCCACTGCCCGTTTCAAGCTGTTTTTAAGTTCCCCCACCTCTCTCTTTAAGACAACTGAAAACCCCAGGCGTTTCGGCACCTTGCCGGTATGCCGGCTTGTGCCGTGAATTTTTCGCAAGATGGGTTCAAGGCGGATGGAAAAATGCTTGTAGCATTCGCTACATCCAACGTACCCCGTCTCTCCAATTTTGCGATATGAATTAAAGCAGTTGGGGCATTTATCGTCAGCTTCACGTTTATCAAACCCGACCTGCTGTGTTAAAAACCCCAACAGGTTGCTAAGGTTGTGCATGGGAAACTGGGGGGGGAACCCCACATTTATCTTCATTTCTTGAGCGCACTGCTCGCAAAGGTGAGTCTCATGCTTTTCTCCGTTGATTATTTGAGTAATGTGGACATTCGCCGGTTTCTGGTGACACCTCTGGCACTCCATTCTTATGCACCCTCCCTAAAGATCATTGCGGCTCAACGCCGCCAGAGCGGCCTGCAGTATTCTGGACCGGATGATGTCGCGTTCGGGTAATTCAAGCTGCAAGGTGTTCCGGTCAATGGCCGCTCTCAAAATATGGTATTCGCGCGCAGTGATTATTTGTTCCTCTTTCAACCGCTTGAGCAGGCCTTCCGCTTCCCACTGGTCGATTTCCAGGCCGATGTTTTCGAAGATGTCCTGAATTGTTGAATCATTGCTCGACCAGGAGAGCTTAACTATTCTAAGATACCCGCCTCCTCCCCTACGGCTTTCTACAAGATAGCCCTGGGCAGGAGTGAACCGGGTGCTTAAAACATAATTGATTTGGGAAGGAACGCAGCGAAAAACCTCCGCCAGCTCGCTGCGCTGTATTTCCACGAAATTGTGCTGTTCGAGGAGTCTTTTAATGTAATTTTCTATCCTTTGGGATAAACTCATTCCTGTCACCTGACCTTTGCTGACCTTTCGTTAATATTATACCAGATTACATCAAAAATAAATCAACCTCTTTACGCTTTATATTCTTTCATTATCCTTATTTTTTAGCCGCAACTGATATAATTCCTAACCATTCCTCACCTTTGCTTTGACTCACATATATTTTTGGTTCTCCGGCAGGATTTTTGTCGTCATGTAAAGAATTATAGAGCGAACGCTCATCGTTGATGAGTATATGGGGGGTTGTGTATGCGAATAAACGGCTCGCAGGAACTGCTGCTTAAATTTAAGGATGTTTCGCCTTATATTAATCTTATCCTGGAAGAAGATGTGGGTATTTTTGTATATGATCTAAATGAATTGCTGATATATATTCCCAGCGCCAACATTGACCTTGGCATAAAAGCGGGAAGTCCAGTAATCGAAGGTACTATTCCGGACCGCTGCATGAAGAGCGGAAATAGGATAGTAACTATTATCAGCAAGGAAAAATCAAGGTTGAATATCCCCTATTTGAGCTGCGCAACCCCAGTATTCGAAGGCACAAAAGTAATAGGATGTATCATTACCAACCAGAACCTGAATATTTATAACAACATCTGCGAAGCATCTCAACAGCTTAGTCTTTCTTCACAGGATTTGCTCGCTTCCATGGAAGAAATGACTGCCCAGGCTCAACAGCTGAACGAGACCACCCGAACCCTGGATGAACTGGGCAAAGCCATTCACCAGGAAATAATGGATACTGATAATATCGTGGAATTTGTCAACAGAATCATCAAACAAACTAACCTGCTGGGACTAAACGCGGCAATCGAAGCATCTCACTTGGGTAACCTTGGGCAGGGGTTCGGAGTTGTGGCCAAAGAAATAAGAAAATTAGCTCAGGAAAGCGCTCGCTCAGTTAAAGAAATAACGGAATCCATCAGACATATACAGGCAAAAACGACCGGGTTTTCTGTGCAGGTCAACCAGATTCAAGAAGCTGTGGGAAAACTGGCAGCAGTATCAGAAGAGGTGACAGCAGCCAGTGTTCTCCTGTCTGAAACGGCCAAGAATCTATCTAAGATTTCGAAAGAGATGTATCGAATCACCACATAAATAAAAAGCATTAAACAATGCTTTCTCTTTGCCCACGTGGTGGAATATACCTGTTCGTAATAAAAAAGGAGGGAGAACCGCCCCTCTTCTTTATTTTTAACATTTATATATATAATGGCCAGTTGTACCCAAAGCGCTAGGCGCTTTTTGTCGAATTAATATAGGAAGTCATCACTTTCCTGCGGATTCGTTGAATGGCGTTGTCAACAGCCTTTGTCTGGATCTCAAGAATCGAGGTAATTTCCCGATAACTTCGCCCCTCGATCCGTAAAAAAAGGACTTTCAATTCCAAATTTGTCAGTTCCCTTTGTAAAAAGTTCATTAACTCCTGCAGCCCTTCCCTGGCGATAAGGGCCGATTCAGGAGTATCTTTTTCGTTTTTCATAAAATTCTCTCCAGAATAATATTCCGAACCATAACGGATGTTTTCTTCCTCAACATATGCGTAAATCGGAATCGCTTCATTTAAGATCTGCCTTTTTTTCCGGTTGGATCGGCTTACAACTGAATCAAGCTCCCTTTTAATACATATAAAGGCAAAATTGCGAAACTTTACTTTTGTCGTAGAATCATAGGCTTTGACCGCTTCCAGCAAACCTATCATCGCTTCCTGCAGCAGATCTTGCTGGTCTCCGTCCTTTAAGTAGTATTTTTGACATACATACCTGATAAAACCCCTGTAAATACATAATATCTTTTCCAATGCCTCGTTATTTCCCCGCTGTGCACTTAAAACCAACTCTTCCTCATTTGCGTAGGCCGGTACCCTGCTCATACCATGCCCTCCCTCCCAGAGGTTCTTTTTATGGTAACAAGTTATCATAATTTGACAATTTTTTCATCCTGCATATTTCCTATTCTAATGGGGCTACGGTCCTATTTTATACATTTTCTCGCGTTATTTCCTCTTTTCTCATTTTTTATTTTTATCGACATATTTTGTACATTTTCCTATTAACGTATCATTTTAATCGCAGTATACGAAAATTAATAACTAATGAAGAAATAGACAAGGTAAAAAAATATCCCCAGCCTGGGCTGGGGCTTAATTGTACATGGCTCCCCGAGCAGGATTCGAACCTGCAACCTACCGGTTAACAGCCGGTTGCTCTACCGTTGAGCTATCGAGGATTGAACAACCGCAATTGCTATATTACCACAGGCGCCTTTACCTGTCAACAAACCCGAAACTTAACTGTGGGCTAACCCCAGCATCTTTCAATCTTGACCTTGCTCCATTTTTTTGACCAGTTCCTGCGCAAAGTGTCCAAGGTCATTCTCGGTGAAAGATTTCATCGTCCCCGCACAAACAGTCCGGATGGCGACGTTGATCCACTCATCCGGGACGTTCATTTCCTGCAGTTTCTTTTTGAGGTTTACTGCAGTCCTGATACCCTCCGTCGAACTGAGGATGTTTATTCTCTCGACAAGGCTTGAATCACCTTGTTCAATCTTTCCGAATCCTGCAAGCAGTCTTTTTATTAATTCAAATTTCTCCTGGTCAAAACAGTTAACCACAATAATCCCGGGTTCGCCCCTTAAGATCGAACCGGCATGGCCGATTATTTTTGCGTCATAAATAAAAACACCTTTTCTCTGCCTGTGTAATTCAGGCAACACATAACCGGAGGTGGCCATATTAAGTATTATAGTACCTTCTTTGACAATCTCCAGCAGCTTTTCCACCGCTTCGTTAACAGCCTGCTTCGGCAAAACCAACATCACCATGTCGGCATCCGCCGCGCCTTCATAGCCGCTGAAAGCTCTGCCGCTGACTTTGCCCGCCACTTCTTGGGCCAGTTTAAAGTTGCTGTCGATTATTGTTATTTCTGTTTCAAAAGGCAACCTTGAGGCAACTACCGAGCCCATCCTTCCAGCCCCTATTACCGAAACGCTGTAGGTCATAATCCTCGCCGCTCCTTTGTGTTTTTTATTACGAATATTTTGTTGTAATATTATTTAATTTTATATAATATAGCAGGAATGCGAAAGATTTGGCAGAATCTTATATATGAAATTGATTTAGATTTAATACAAAAAAGGCTCTTCTTTTGAGCCTGTAAATTTAAATCTGGAGCGGGTGATGGGAATCGAACCCACGCGACCAGCTTGGAAGGCTGGGACTCTACCATTGAGCTACACCCGCATATGGCTCCCCGAGCAGGATTCGAACCTGCAACCTACCGGTTAACAGCCGGTTGCTCTACCGTTGAGCTATCGAGGATTAATTATTCCTGGCAGCGACATACTCTCCCAGGCCGCCAGGGCCAAGTACCATCTGCGCTGAAGGGCTTAACTGCCGTGTTCGGGATGGGA